>JAGNSU010000022.1 GCA_017987895.1 Flavobacteriales bacterium
GCCATGCGCACGCCAGTGGCACCCGTATCGGTCGAGCGGCACGACGGTGGCAATATCGCACGCGTCGAGGACCTGCTCGTTACCGAAGAGCCACTGGAGATCCGCCTCGGCCATGGTCCGGAGCACGATCGCAAGGAGATCCGCTTGAGCGTGACCATGCGCACGCCGGGCCATGACGAAGAACTCGCGCTCGGCTTCCTTTTCACAGAGGGTCTCATCAACGATCCGCAGCAGGTAGTGCGGGTGGCCAATTGCGAGAACGTGAAAGTGGAGGAACGTGGCAATGTGGTCCGCGCGGAACTCCATCCTTCCGTGGAGGTGGATCCAGCGAAGTGGCAGCGGAACTTCTATACCACGAGCAGTTGTGGGGTGTGCGGCAAGAGTTCGATCGATGCGGTGCATGTTCAATGCACCCGGCCGGTAGTTCCCTTCGGCGCGGTGGACCCTGCCGTCATCACCGCCTTGCCGGACCGAATGCGGCAGGCCCAGACCGTGTTCACGCATACGGGCGGCATACATGCCGCTGCCTTGTTCGATCGCTCCGGCGCATTGTTGCTCTTGCGGGAGGATGTGGGTCGCCACAATGCCGTGGACAAGGTGATCGGTGCGGCGCTGACCCGCCAGCTGCCGACCGGGAGCTCTCTGCTCCTGGTGAGCGGACGCGCTGGGTTCGAGCTGGTGCAGAAGTGTGTGGTGGCCGCGATCCCCCTCATGGCCTCGGTGGGCGCCCCTTCCTCCCTGGCCGTGCGTTTGGCGCGAGACGGCGGATTGACACTGATCGGATTCCTGCGTGGCGAGCGGTTCAACATTTATACACCGGAAGGAAAATCGTAGCATCACGGCATGGCAGCCCAGCAGAAAGACCGGATCGAGGCGCTCATGAAGGAGCGCATCGCCATGGTACCCTATGACGATCAATGGCCCGTGCGGTACGCCGAACTGGAACTCAAGCTCAAGAAGATGTTCCCACGGCAGCTAGTGCAACGCATCGCGCATATCGGCAGCACCGCGGTGCCCGGCCTAAGCGCCAAACCCATCATCGATGTGCAGGTGGAGGTGAGCGACCTGGACCTGGTGCAGCGGGATGTGGTGCCCGTTCTGGAGGCGGAGGGCTATGAGTTCATCTGGCGGCCCACGATCGGCGAACATGCGCCGTTCTACGCCTGGTTCATCCTCCGGAACGAAAAGGGCGAGCGCATCCAGCACATCCATTTCGTTTCCCCGGACCAGGCCAGCGTGGATCGCATCGTGTTCCGCGACTACCTCCGCCGACATCCGGAGGAATGCACGAACTATGAGGCCCTGAAGAAGGATCTCGCGGTACGCTTCCCCAAGGACCGTGCGGCCTACACCCAAGGGAAGACCGACTACATCAACGCGGTGCTGCTGAAGGCCCGCAGCGAGAAGATCAAGAAGAAATAGAACGACACGATCGCAATGACCGTCCTGAGAACCCTCCTGACCAGTGCCTTGATCCCGTGCGCCCTTGGAGCGCTCCTCGCCCAGCGCACTTTCGACGTGACCATCGCTGATAGCACGTACCACATGAAGCAGTACTGGTTCGTGCTGTACACCTCAGGCGATGGGGCACCCTTGGACAGTGCGACAAGGGCGGTCACCTTGGAGGCCCATCTCGCGCACCAGGACATGCAGGGCAAGCGTGGACTGATCCAGATGGGGGGGCCGTTCGGTGATGATGGTACTTGGCGCGGCCTATTGCTCTATGATTGCGACACGAAGGAAGAGGTCGAGGGCTATCTTATGGCCGACCCCTTCGTGAAAGCGGGGCAACTGAAGTATGAGATCCACCCCTGGTTCGGGGCGGTGGGCACCACCCTCAAATAAGCGCCCGGCTCACTTGGTGATCAGGAGCCAGCCCCGGCACCGGGTACCATCCGCGGAACGCCAGAAATAGCAGAACCGGGCACCCCGGTTGTTCAGAAGACCGATCACATCAGGGTGATCACGCCGGTCATAGCTCAGGTGGATCCTACCGGTGCGGACATCGAAGCTTGGTGCGGGCACCGCCGTCCCGGCCGGAACGAAGCGTACCTCCACACTGCGGGCCGTGCTGTCCGATGCGCCCGGTGTACCACTGAAAATGATCGCATCGGGTCCACTGTGTTCCTTGCGTCCCACGCGCAGTATTTGAAGTCCCCCGTTGCTCCGTAAGGAGGGCAGTCCATCGCGCAACGTAAGAGGCCTTTGCGGACCGTGGAGAGTGGGTGACTGGGGCATGTCACTGGAGTCTGTGCATCAAAGGTGGCCATTGCGCCGAGCGAAAGGACCGCCTGAGGGGAACCTTCACAAAGACTTAACACCGGCTTTACATGGCGACGGTGGAGGTCATGTGCATTGCGCTGGATCCACGGGCCGTCATACACGGTCCAGACGCAGATGCGGCAGGTGTGGTAGCTCGATCCGAACCGCGTCTGCCGGGTGTACCTGTCCGCCACGAAGTACAATGCCCATAATACCCGCCTTGCGGATCAGATCCCCTTCCGCATCGCGATCGAGCACCGCGTTCATCAAGCCAGGATAAAGCCCTTCGAGTTGCGTGCATGGGTTGCGCAGTCCCGTGACCTCCACAATGGCTTCGGTTCCGATGTGGAGCAACGTTCCCTTCGGCAATGCGAGCAGATCGATGCCGCGCGTGGTGATGTTCTCGCCCATCTGTCCCGGCACGAGATCGAAACCCTTGACGCGCAGTTCGTCGTGCAACTCGGCGTGGATCAAATGCACCTGCCGCAGGTTGGGTTGCGATGGGTCCTGTCGGACACGCGAGCGGTGCTTCACCGTGCTGCCCGCATGCGCATCATCTTCGACCCCGATACCCTCCACCAGCCGGATCGAAGCCTGGTTCGTCTTGGCCATGCTGTGCGTGGCGCTGCGGCTTACGGAAAGAACACGAGCGGATGGGGCCCCGTCCATCGAGCGCAAAGGAACACAAGCCGGGCCGACCGGCGGGGAGCCGGCACCCCGACAAGGATCGCCCCCCTCGCCAGCGTGGCACAAGCGCCACATCCCGCGGCGTCAGTTGTGGAACGGTTGAAAACTCATGAGTACCCCACGGGACGCGGGTCTATGAACATGAAAGCGGTGTCTTCCGCAAGGAAGGCACGGCGTGTGCTCAGAACCGGCAAAACCCATGGACCCATGGCCAGCTCGCTACACTTTGGGGAGAGCATTCATGCTCGCTATGTCAACCTTCTTCAACGAAGTGACCGATGGATCCACAAGTGGGATCCCGACTTGGACCGGCTCGAGGATTTTGCGTCCAACGTGGGCATGGGCTATACGAAGCGGCTGGATGGGGGCCTGTTGGCAATGGGTGCCGGGCTGCTCGCGCTGCTCGCGTTGGCCATAGGCTCGTGAGCGACTGAACGCACCGACGAATTCATCCAGCGTTGCCTCCCATAGGGCACGCCGAAGCTCAGGGGTGAGCTCTTTCGATGCGTTCGGGGGCGTTGTGCATCCCATCACCGCCCTCAGGCCGTGTGCATACTGAGGTACGGGCCTTGGAACGATCCATCCCATTTCCGGATCTTCGCGATACACCGTATCACTCATGCGCTCCTCTCTGCTGGTTTGCCTAGGCACGTTCCTTTCGCTCACCGCGACCGCGGATGGTTCCGGACACTTTACTGAGAACAAAGGCCAATGGCCTGCGCAAGTCCACTTCCGCGCGCTGTTCGGACAGCATGCCGTGTTCGTCGAGCGCGACGCATGGACAGTGGTCGCCAGAGCCAGCAATGCGGTCGGCCACCATCATATTGGAAGCGGACCATCGGCGAAGGCGTCACAGGCGCATCATGCCTACCGGGTGCGTTTCGTGGAGGCCAATGGATCGAGGCCGCAAGGCGGATCGGCGATCCCCGGCGTTGAGAGTTTCCTGCTGGGCAGGGATCCCGCGCAATGGGGCAGCCACGCGCGTCGGTACGCGGAGATCGCCTCGGAGGAACTCTACCCCGGTATCGATCTGCGCTTGCGTGCGGATGGATCCTTCAAGTATGAACTATGGGTTGAAGCTGGTGCATCACCAGACCTGATCACGCTCGCGTACGAAGGTCAGGATGGTCTTCAACTGGAGGGCGGTGGATTGTTGGTCCATACATCTGTGGGCACCATGATAGAAGCGGCACCGGTCGCTTTCCAGGTGCACTTCGGAACGCGGAGGATCGTGGCGTGCGACTATGTGCTCGACGGCGATCGGCTGCGCTACTCCTTTCCAGAAGGATACGATCGCACCTTACCGCTCGTGATCGACCCGTCGCTGGTGTTCTCCACATATTCCGGCTCCACCTCGGACAATTTCGCCTTCGGGGCGACCTATGATGCCACCGGTCATCTCTATGCATGCGGCACTGCTTTCGGCTTGGGCTATCCCACCACTCTCGGAGCCTACCAAACCACATGGGCGGGTGGTGATGGCCAGGGCTCGATTGGCGGCACGGACATCGTCCTCACCAAGTTCGCACTGGACGGTACGAGCTTGCTATGGAGCACTTTTCTCGGCGGTACAGGCGACGAATGCCCGCTGGCCGCGGCGGTGAATGCCGCTGATGAGTTGTTCCTGCTCGCGGTAACGGGATCGCCGGACCATCCCACCACTCCGGGCGCCTATGATCAAGCCTTCCACGGAGGCCCCGCCTATTCCCCTTCAGGTACGGGTGTGAACTTCCCTAATGGCCATGATCTCGTGATCGCCCGGCTCAGTGCCGATGGCGGCAGCTTGATCGCTGGGACCTATCTCGGTGGCACGGGTGGAGAGGGCTGTAGTACCACCGCGCCACTAACACACAACTACGGCGATAATTTCCGTGGTGGCCTGGTGCTCAGCGCCAATGGCGATCCCATCGCTGTCACTTCCACCAGCAGTACCGATCTGCCCACGCCCAATGCGCCACAGCCGGTGAACGCGGGCGGACAGGATGGCTATGTGTTCCGCATGAACGCCCAATTGAGCGCATTGCCATGGGCTACCTACCTCGGGGGAAGCGGCGATGATGCCGCCTACACGGTGCGCACCAATAGCCTCGGGGAGATCATCGTCACAGGCGGCACCACCAGCAGCGACCTGACCATGAACGGCACGCCGTTCCATGGCACGTTCGACGGAGTATGCGATGGGTATGTCGCGCGTTATTCCGCGACCGGGGATCAGCTGCTTTCTTCCACCTACCTCGGTACCGCCGCGTACGATCAAGGCTTCTTCATCGATATCGATGCGCAGGATGCCATCGTGGTGCTGGGCCAGAGCGAAGGCGGTTATCCGATGAGCCCCGGCCTGTATGGCAGCCCCAACAGCGCCAACTTCGTACAGAAGCTCAGCGCGGACCTGAGCACCGGCATCTGGAGCACGTTGATCGGTAACGGCAGTGGTACCACGGACATTTGCCCTATCGCGTTCGGTGTGGACGGCACGGGCCGTATCCTGCTATGCGGTTTCGGCGATAACATCATGGGCGGTGGCGGCACTACCTCCGGGCTTCCCGTCACCACGAACGCGCTACAACCGACCACGGATGGGAATGATCTCTACATCGCCGTATTTGAACCCGGCATGTCCGCCCTGCACTACGCCACCTTCCTTGGTGGTGCACTGAGCTATGAACATGCCGATGGAGGCTCGTCCGCGTTCGATGACAATGGCAACCTCTACCTCAGCCTTTGCGCGGGATGCGGAATGAACAGCGATCTCCCCACCACGCCCGGCGCCTGGAGCACCACGAACAATGCGCCCAACTGCAATGCGGCATCGGTCAAGCTCACTACCGATGGCACGACGGGTATCGTTGCGGCGGGCGTGAACACGAGACCTTTTGTATGGCCCACGCTGGCCGATGCGGTCATCTCCGTGAACGGGTGCGATGCACCTCCATGCGATTTGACGGTTACGGATGCCACGGGGCGTGTGGTGTGGCGTTCCGTGTTGCGCACGTCACCCGCAGAGATCCCGGTCGATCAACTTTCCCCGGGTGTGTACCACGCCCGCATGGGCGAGGACGCACAGACGAAGTCTGCCCGCTTCATCGTGCGCTAGTGTGGTGACACGGTCACTCGACGACGAGCTTTTTCATCGCGCGCGTGCCACCGGTCCCGATCTCCACGCCGTAGATCCCCGGCGGCATGCCCGTCAGATCCAACGGCGATCCGCTGCCGACATCCCGCCATTGCCGCAGCACACGTCCCCACGCATCCAGCAAACGGACCTGGTCGAACAGCGGTGCGCCTGAGATCCGGAACTCCGAACGAGCGGGCACCGGCCACAGCGTGATCGCTGGTGTACGATCGGGAATGGGCGTACCCGTGGTCAGATCCCGCAAGCCGACCACCGACAGCATATCGCTGTCCATGTTCACCGCGAAAACGAAACGGCCGTTCGGGTGCCGCGCCATGCCGAGGGCGTATTCCGCTTGTGTGGCGACCGTGGTGAGCGTGGAGCTGATGTAGGGGATCTCCACCGGTATCGAGTCCGGCGCCACCCACGCTTCGAAGTCGGGCATGGCGATCACGGTGATCGAACCCTTGTTGACCTCGGCCGAACAGCAGGCATCCCACGTAGGCGCGAAGCAGCATGTCATTCCCCAGTTCGAGGCGTAGAGGTATTGGCCATCACCGCCGATCGTGAGGATGTCCTCCGTACCCACTCCGGTGCGCAACCGGGCGATCACCACATGATCCGACGTACGGATCACGGAGACGTGGTCGTAGCTGAAATCGAAACCGAAGTTGGCCGCCAGGATGTACTTCCCATCCGGCGTAGGCCAGATCGCTTGTGGCCAATAGTCCACCGCTACAGTATCGATCACTTGGTAGCTCACCAGATCAACCACGCTCACCGTGGCACTGCTCCAGTCGGCCACGTAGAGCAAACTGTCGTTCATCGACGTGCAGATGTTCCGCGGGTGCATGCCCACGGGCACTGTGGCGATCACCTGCCAGGTGTTCGCGTCGATCACCGACACCGCATTGCCCGATTGGCACGAAACGAAAACACGTTGGCCATTGTGCGCGGTCCACATCTTCAAGGGGCCCTGGCTTATGGGTATCTGCTGCACAACGGTATTGCTGGCCACGTCGATCACTTGCACTGCGTTCAGGCTGAAGTTCGCCACGAACACGTGCAGGTTGTCGGCCGATGGCGAACAGCTATAGGCCAGCCCGCCGACGTTGATGGTGGTGGTGCTCCATGTGCCCGCATCGAGCCCCTGCAGATCGACCACGGAAACCGTGGCGCCTGAGCCGATGAACGCTTTCGATCCGTCGGGCAGCACGCACATGCCTCGCGGTGTTGACCCGACCGGGATGTTGAACAGGAGGCTGTCCGGATACGCGCCGTTGTGCAAGTGCGCGAGCGGGTCGGCACTCAGACCACCAGGACAATCGTTCACGCCGATCCAGTTCTGCGGGATGCAATGCCCCATGCAATCCTCCGTGCCGGGCGGACAAGTACCATACTGGCAGGTGCCGTCGTCGGTGGTGGCGTGCTCGTAGTAGTTCCACGCGGCGGGATCGGTGCAACCTGTTACCACACAGTCGCCACCGTCGTAGTTGTACGCGGCGCAGTCCAGCACCATATCGCCCACCTCCCAGCTACCCGCCGTCCACAGTCCGTTGTTGCAGTGCCAGTCGCCCACGAAGCTCATCAGTTCCAACGAGTCGTAACAGGTGATGCCCGAGCAGTCCGCGAGCAGCCCGGGCGGACATGGACCGTAAAAGCAGCTGCCATCATCCACGGTGGCGACGGGGTTGTAGTTGGTGGCCAGCGTGTCCATGCATCCGGGGCCGATACAATCGCCGCCATCGAAGTTGAAGGCGGCGCAGAGGAAGTCCGACGGGAAGTCCCAGCCGTTGTCGCAAATGCCATCGCCCACCCAAATAGCGGGCTGACAGTTGCCATTGCAGTCTGGGATCTCGCCGGGCGGACAGGGATCGTAAATGCAGCTGCCATCGTCCACTGTGGCCATGGGATTGTAGTTCACCGCCAAGGTGTCCATGCATCCGGGACCGGTGCAATCACCATCGTCCCAATTGAACGCGGCGCACAGGAAGTCGGCAGGACTGGCCCATCCATCATCACAAACACCATCGCCCACCCAGATCGCTGGCTGGCAGTCCCCATTGCAATCCGGGATCTGCCCGAAAGGACATTGGGCGAAGGACAGTGTCGCGAACGACAGCACGAACAACAGAAGGATCGACCGCATGGTTGATCGAATTTAGGCGCAGATACGCGTGTCTTCCCGATCAGCCGATGCTCTGCACCGTGATGCTCCGCCCATTGAAGATCACCTGATCACCGGCCCGCTTGTCCTTGAGCACTTGCCCTATCGGTGAGGCGAGCGAGATGGCGAAGCAGGATCGGCCACCGAACTCGATGCGCCCTAGCCCGATGGCCACGAAGTAGACGCCTTGATCGGTGGTGACAAGACTTCCGAAGGCCACGTGATCGAACGTGCGCTCCAACGGAACACGCGCGAGCTCGTGCTGAAGAACGATGAGCTTGGCGTGCTGTTCGTCCAGCTTGTCCAGTTCCTGTTGCATCATCGCGCGGCCTACTTCGTGCTTGTCGCCAGCACTGCTCTTGGTGTCGCTGGTGAAAGAGCCGCGTGTGGAAGCGATCTCCCGTTGCACAGCATTCAACTTCTCTTGAAGAAGAGCTTGCAGGTGATGAAGAAGGTCGGACTTGTTCACGGGCTTGTCCACGGGCCGCCCTGCGTCACATTCAGGAACGAACTTCCATTGAAGCGGAAAAGGCCGCCGGAAAAGCCGAACCACAGCGTGCCGTGGCGGTCCTCCACAAAAGCCTGGATAGCGAAGTAGGTGGTGAGGTCCGGCCGGTCGGTCTTGTCGAAGAGCGTGAACGTTGTGCCATCGTAGCGGTAGGCACCAACGCGTACCGCACCGATCCAGATGTTGCCGGACCGGTCCGCGTAGAGGTTGTAGATGTCGTTCGCAGTAAGGCCATTCACTTGGGGGAATCGAGCGAAGTTCTTCCCGTCATAGCGAGCGACCCCACCTTCATTGATCGGCGGGAAGTCGGAGGTGATGGACCCGAACCACATGTTGCCCTGTGCGTCCTCCACGATGCTTGCGACGTTGTTGCTGCAAAGGCCATCCTTCTTGGTGAAATGCGTGAAGGTCCTACCATCCCACTTGCATGCACCATAACCGTCCCGTCCGAACCAGATGTTCCCCTTGCTGTCCTCGAACAGGTCCCACACCTTACCCGGCAACATTTTGTAGGACGGCGTACCGATCACCGGGATCGGCAGGTCGAACGCTTCGAACCGTTCGCCATCGAAGCGGAACGCGCCATCGCTCGTACCGGCCCAAACGGTCCCGTTGCGATCCACCAGCACTTTGCACCCCGCGCCCAACAGCCCTTTCGCGCTACCGAAGCCGGTGAAGGTCCTGCCATCGAACCGCGATGCGCCCGTATGCGTTCCGAACCAGAGGTTGCCATCCTTGTCTTCCGCGATACCCGTGACCACATCACCGACGAGGCCTTCAGCGATGGAGAAATAGCGGAGCGACTTTCCATCGTAGTGGGCCACTCCTTGTCCGTTCGTCCCGAACCACAAGTTCCCCTTACTGTCCTCGTAGGCCGCAACGATGTACTCGGCGATCTGGGCGGGGTCACGGACCGTGATCGCGAGTGCGGTATCGCTCGCCGCGCTCGCTTGTGAGGCGCGGGCGCTGTGCTGTCCATCGCAGGACGCGAGCAATAAGCCGGACACTAACGGACCGACCGCGAACTTCATTATGGATCCCTTCATCGTTTCCTTGCTCAATGCCCGCTCCACCCCGGCAACTTTGCTGCCTGCTTCACCCAATCCATGAACTGAGCCTCATCGAAGACGCCATCCTCGTGCAGGTGAACGTAGCGCGCGTTCGGGTCTTTGGATCCGACCGGTGGCATGGGCTTCAACTTGCGACCGAAGAAGAAGTTGATCTTGACGTACTTGGTGAAGATGTGATAGCTCACGAACCAGCCCTGGCCTTCGATGCCGTAGAAGGGCGAGTTCCACTTCACGGCTTTCTTCACCTTGGGCACAGCGCGCACGATCAGCGCATCGATGCGCCGGCATGCTTCCCGCGTCCAACCCGGTGCGGCAGCGATGTACCCCTGCACCGGTGCATCACCGTCCCCTTTCGCGATCTGCGGATTGCCGCCCGAGAGCAGTTTCACGGACCCAGCCTTCGAGGGCCTCGCCTGGGTCTTCTTCTTCGCCGATCCGCTGTTCAACGCCACCGCCGATTTCACCAGTGCCTTGAACTTCGTAGCGTCGACCTTCTCCCCTTCGCGGATGTCGATCGCGCGGCGCGTGCCGCCCGTGCCGGGTGCATTGAAGAGGCCCGCCGGATCCGGCAATGCGGCGCCGTGCATGAAGGTGAGTTTCACCTTGTCCTTGTAGGTCTCGCCGGTGCAGATGATACCGCTGTGCGACCACACCGGCACACCGGCCGGGTTCGAGGGCTTCTTCCACTTCTGCTCTTCTGTGATGGCGGGGTCGGCTTCGAGGATGAGGGTGCGCATGCGGGAGAGAGTGGCATCGCGCCAGTCGTTCAGGTCGGTCTTCGGCGCGGGTTTGGAGTTGGTGCTCTTCTTCACAACAAGCTTGCTGCTCTTGGCCGGGCGGGTGGGCATGGACATCCTGGTTTCGGAACGCCAAGGTAAAGGCCGACAATGAGGATGAGGCGGAAGTCCGGACAGTACGGGTGACGGGGTGCAGAATCGAGGCCAACTGACGAAGATCAGTGCGCCGTCGGGGAGCCCCGATAGTTTCGCTGGGCCGAGATCAAGCCCGGCAGTACACCATGCGCATCCTCATCATCTACGGCACCGTCGAAGGGCAGACCCGCAAGATCGCGCGGGCCATGGAGGAACACTTGCGGGCCCAGGGTTATGCGGTCACCTGCTGCAGCGCCATCGACGAGCCCCCTTCACCGGAAGAGTTCGACCTGGTGATCCTCGGTGGCCCCATCCATGCGGGACACTATCCCACCGCGCTGCGCCACTACGCGACCAAGCACGCCGGTGCATTGAACGCGCGGGCCAGCGCCTTCTTCTCCGTATGCCTGCACATCGTATCCGGTACCGATACCGCATTGAAGGAAGCCTTGGACATTGCCGAGACCTTCACCGGCTCGTGCAACTGGAAACCGAATCGTATCGAGCAGATCGCCGGTGCGCTGAAGTACACGCAGTACGATTTCTTCAAGCGTTTCATGATGAAGCACATCGTGAAGTCCCAGGGTGGCAGCACCGATACGGAGCACGACCACGAATACACCGACTGGGCGCAAGTGAAGCGCTTCTGCGAAGAGATGGTGATGCAGGCCAAAGAGGGGCTCGTGAAGGCGTAGGCGCATGACCGTGGGCTTGCCTGTGGTAGGCAGGTCGGCAAGAAGAAGGTGCGGAGTGGACAAGTGACTTCCATCAGTGCCGTATGGTGCATCCCAAGGAACCTTTGTGCCATCATGTTGCGGGCATCATATCCATGGGTCATCGGTCTGTCGGTGTTCGCATTCCACGCGAACGCTCAACCGCCCACCTATATCTGGGCGAAGATGCTCCCCGGGAATGTGGAATCGATCCAGCGAGGCACTGCTGTTGACGCGACGGGCAACGGCTACCTCTACGGCAACTTCTGGGGCACTATGGACTTTGATCCCGGCGTGGGCACCGTGAACGTGACACCGCCGATCTACGGCACCAGCACGTACATCGCCAAGTATGATGCGAACGGGAACCATCTCTGGTCGAAATACATCCCGCTGGTGACCTATGCCAACGCGATGGTGATCGATGGCGCAGCGAACATCTACATCTGTGGGTCATACCAAGGCACCAACGTGGACTTCGATCCGGGTGCGGGTGTGGCCTACCTCACTTCCTCCGCGGGTTCCACGGATGTGTTCATGGCGAAGTATGACGTCAATGGCAATTTCATCTGGGCGAAGAGCATCGGCTCCACTGCGGGTGATGTGGCGAACGATGTACAGGTCGATGGCAGTGGCAACGTCTACCTGCTGGGCAACTATACCGGTACCGTGGACTTCGACCCCGGAGCACCAACGTGCAACCGCACGGCCATGGGCGGAGCGGATGGCTTCATGGCGAAGTACGATCCCAACGGGAACATGCTTTGGGCGAACTCCATCGGTTCAACAGGCGTGGAGGACTTCCGCGAGGCGGCAGTGAACGCCACGAGCATCAGCTTCACCGGCTACTATAACCTCACGGCGGACTTCGATGCCGGCGCCGGCACTGCGAACCTCATATCCGCTGGCGGATATGATGCGTTCGTGGCGAAGTACGACCTCAATGGGAACCACCTCTGGTCGAAGTCGTTCAGCGGTCCTGGCAATGACCTGGGCGTGGCGTTGACGATGGACGCAGCGGGCAACGTGTTCTTCACGGGTTCGATGAACTTCGGCAACCTCATGTCGAACGGGAGCATCGACATGGATCCCGGAGCTGGCACGGCACTGCTGTCGCCAGCCGCGTGGCAGACATCCGTCTTCATGGCCCGGCTGGATGCCAGTGGCAACTATGTGTGGGCGAAGAAGCTGCCGCTGAACGCGCCTGACGTCGACATCCAACTCGACGTCTACGGCCGCCTGTACATAGCAGGCGACTACATCACAGGGACATCACCCATCGACATGGATCCCGGTGCAGGAGTGGCGAACTTGACCGTGGTGGGTGGTGGGTTCACGCCGCTGTACAACCACGTCCTTGCGCGCTTCGATGTCAGCGGCCTGTACCAATGGGCGGGTGTCTTCGGGCATTCCTGCTGGTGCAACGTGAGCGGGTACAAGGCCTCGCTGCTCACCACGCCGAACGGCTCGCTCTACTTCACCGGCATCATGCAGGCCGGCTTCGGTAGCGGCACGGTGGACTTCGATCCCAGTGCGGCGGTGGCCAACATCACCGCGCCATCTTCGGTGGACAACGTCTTCTTCGCGAAGTACAACGATGTGCCCATCTCCCTTCCCGTGGAATTGCTCGACTTCCGCGGGCAGAACGAGGACGGCATCCACCACTTGTTCTGGACCACTGCCAGCGAGCATGACAACGATCGTTTCGAAGTGGAGCGCAGTGCGGACGGTGTCTCGTTCGAGACGTTGGGATCGGTGCCGGGAGCAGGCAACAGCCAGGTGCAACGGGACTATGCGTTCGATGACCGCGAACCGCTGGATGGTGTGAACTACTACTGCCTGAAGCAGGTGGACTTCGATGGTCAGTACGTGCATTCACCGGTGATCGTCTTGCAGAACGTACGCCCGGCGGCGGACTGTACCATCAGCACCATCGATCCGCTTGGCGTGTTCTCGTTCAATTGCGCGGTCGGTCAGAACGCGACCCTCGAGATCCACAGCGCGGACGGAAGGCTGCTCTCCGCACAGCGGATCCAGGGCGGCACCAACGAACACATCGATCTAACCGCCTTCCGCTCCGGAACCTATCTGGTGCGTGTGGTCGATGCCGACGCGGCCCGCACCTACAAGCTGGTGCGGGAGTGAGCCGGGGGCAGGCCGGCAAGAGGAAGTGACGGAACCGAACGCACTGGTCGTGCCGAGCGCAAGCAGCCGCTAGAAGGCGTATTCGGACCGCACCAAGCCGCCGGGGAAATTGCGGCTGGCGACCAGCTTCAGGCGGATATCCTTCTCCACCGTGCCGAACAACGGAACGCCTTGTCCGATGAGCACCGGCAGCTGGCTGATGATGAGCCGATCGATCAAGCCGGCGCGGAGGAAACGCTGGATGGTGTCCCCACCATCCACATACAAGCGGTAGTGGCCCTTGGTGGCGAGTTCTGCCACCAGCTGCTCAGGCGGTGCGTTCATCACGACCACATCGGCACCGCGGGCGCGCGCGGCGGTGAGGTCCAACTGCCCGCTGCTGAGAACGATGACCTTCTTCGCGTAAGGCCAGATCGCGAAGGACATCACGGTCTCGAAGGTCTTCCGGCCCATCACGATGGCATCGATCCCGGCCATGAACGCATCGTAGCCGTGGTCCCCGAGCGGGGCTGTGCCGTCACCCTCCAGAAAATCCAGCGCCCCATCCGGACGTGCGATGAACCCGTCCATGCTGACGCCACAGAATACAGAGCAGACCGTTTTCATGCTCGCCAAAACTAAAGTCGCGCGGACCAGTAGCGTCAATTCCCTCACGTCATCCCGGAGTCCGGGCGCCGCGCGAGCGGCGGGGCCCCGGCCATCCGGGATCTCATTCACCGCCGACCAACGAGATCCCGGATAGGTGGGTCCGCGGTGCGTTCGCACCGCCCACCTTCCGGGATGACGGCAGGTATCTTGCGCATCATGCACCAGTCGTGGGTCTACATCATGACCAATAAGCGGCACAACGTGCTGTACGTAGGCGTCACCTCCGATCTGGAAGGGCGTGTGCTCGAGCACAAGAAGGGAGTTCACCCCACGGCCTTCACCCTCCGCTATCAGTGCCACGAGCTGGTCTGGTTCCAGGAGTTCGATGATATCGAAGAGGCGATCGCGCAGGAGAAGCGCATCAAGCGATGGCGCCGTGCATGGAAGGATGAACTGATCATCAAGCTAAACCCTGAATGGAAGGATCTGAGCGACGGTTGGTATAACCCGCGTGACCTAACCCCCTAACCGTCATCCCGGAGGTCGGGCGCCGCGTAAGCGGCGGGGCCCCGGCCATCCGGGATCTCATTGAAAAACGCCCAACGAGATCCCGGATACGCGGGTCCCCATTGCTAGCGCAATGCCCGCGTTCCGGGATGACGTTCGCGTGTGGCGCGCTCGCGTACCCCGCGTTCCGGGATGACGTTCGCGCATATGCGGTGCCACCCCCCCAAAAGCGAAAAGCCCCGGCGAGGTCCGGGGCTTTCGCTAACAGAAGAAGGATCGCTTCCTACGCCGCACGGCCCATCACGGGCATGCACTGCTTGCCTTCACCTGCTTACCCGATGGCACGCACGGTGTAGAAGTAGGCCTTGAAGCTCTCCAGATCCGTGTTCACGACGCTGGCCTTGTTGAGATACCGAGCACGAGGCCATTGAACGAACGCGCTGCTACAATGCGCAAGGAAGAGACATTGATGCCCGTTCCACGATAGAACCTTTCAGGGAACGACGGTCGGATGCGCATGTCATGTTCGTCCCTTTCTGGGAACACCACCGAGTTGCGCAAGAACACCGTGGACCATTCGGGGAACGCTCAGGAAGTGCGCATGATGGCATTGGACCATTTGGGGAACGCGGTCGACATGGACATCTGAACTACACACCATTAAGGGAACGTCGCGGAGATGCGCGTGTTGATCGAAGACATGACGCACCGGCTCTCGTTCCCCAAAAGGAACCTTCCGCTCGTGTCCGTCGTTCCAGCGCCCAACTGCAAGACCATGAACGTTACCTGCATACGCGCCGGTGTGAAAGACATTTCTTCCCCGGCATTGGTGGCCAAGGCCATGCATATCGAGAAGTGCATGCTGAACAACCCCCACTTTCCAGCACCTGTGCCCAGTATCGCGGCCATCGCGGCCATGCGGACCGATCTGGAGCATTGGTTAGTGAAGGCGGAGGGCGGCGGCTTCGCTGCCATCGCCACGCGGTGGGAGAAACACACGCAACTGGAGCGCTCGCTCGTGCAGCTCTCCAAGTATGTGATGGCCCAAGCGCAAGGCGACATTGAACGGCAGGTGAGCAGCGGCTTCGAACTGCGCAGGCCACCCTTGAAGATCACCGACCTGAATGCCCCCAGCGTACTGAACGCGAAACGATCGGAGCACGAAGGCGGTGTGAAGCTGGCCTGGTCGCGCGTTCACGGCGCGCGCACCTATCAGGTCTTTGTGAACGTGCTGAGCACGGCGGGGGAGGAGGGATGGCGACTGGTCGTTCAAACCACGCGTATCCGCGCCGAAGTGCTTCACCTGGAGCCGGGTCAATACCATCATTTCCGCGTTCGGGCGGTGTTCGCGGCGGGCGAAGGCCCTATGGGCACGACGATCGGTTGCCGGGCCGCATAGAGAGCCGAAGCGGTCCATCTCACGGCATCATGGATCGCTTCACCCGCGGACGGGTTCGCGATGACGGACGTGGGCACCGGCACTACCTCTTGCCAGCAGGCCTAGAAGCCTTTGGCCTCCGGCCACCTAAATGCCAATTAAACTCCCTCCTGTCCAACGGACCGACCCGTCGTACCGGTCAAGGGTCTTCGTCCCGCCTTGGCGGAGGGGCTAGAGACTAAGGAGCGGTGCCCTTCCCGGCCTGCTCCGCCTTGTGCCGCTCTATAAGCTCCGCGCCCACCTCAAGCGCATGGCGCTCGTTCCGTGCCCAGACATCCACACAATGCCCTTCAGGGCCGTCGGGCAATACTTTGCCGATCTGCTCCCCCTCGAAAACGACCCCTCTAGAGGCGCTCAGCCCGTCATCTGTTGTCACATACCATAGCCTATGGCCGGAAGGTTGCGCGGGCAACTCAGGATCCAAGATGAGCTCCTCCACCGCGGCTTCGGCATTGCTAAGGCGCCGTGCCGCCTCGGCCGCTACACGTGTCCTGAAAGCGACGTTGATATTGCGGCTGTCCCGCGCGTCGCAGACGAGGATGTAGACCTTGTTCGCCATGAGGTCACTATTTGGACAGCCCGTGCTGCTGCTTGTACCGCTCGATCTGCGCAAGGGCCAGTCGTTTGGCGTCCTTCTTATCCCGCGCCCACAGGGTCACATCAAAGCCACCATGCCTATAGATCACCTTGTCCATCTCGTGCGTTTCAAAAGCGCACTCGCGGTAGATGTTGTACTCATTGAGCTTGGTGCCGTGGTACACATGCCAGAGGTCGCGGCCCTCAGGTGTTTTCGGCAAGGGTGCATCCACCGGGTATTCCAGCACTTCGCTGGGATCACCCGCCAGATGCAAGGCGGCCTTGGCCGCCGCACGGCTACTGTACACGCCGACGATACGCTGGTCGCCTTGCGGATCATATATCACGAGGTATACCTTTTGTCCCATGATCCGAAAATATTACGGTCCGGCACGGTCAAGATCCCTGCTGGGATGGACCGATCGAACAGGCGGCTGTTGAATCGGAAGAGGACAGGCTAGGCGGCGGCTTCGGTGGGCGGAGCCCATTGGTCTTGTGGTTGTTGAGGTAGTGCGGCACGAACGCACCGCATGCTAGCTGGCCTAGGGGCCAATGGCCTCCGGCCACCTTTGTGCACCATGCGCTTTTACACTTGGGCCAGATCCAGATATCCGCGCACCACACGCGGACGAGGCCTGAGCGTTAGGCAGGCGTATTTGCGTTCTCTCTGATGAAAGCATGCTCGACATGCTTCATGGTTTTGGCAATTGTTCCAGCGATCTTCTCGAACACGGCCCTGTCTTTCAAGTGTTCTCCAAAGAACTCGTCTAGTGCGCTGTATTGCTCAGGTGTCTTAAGCCTCTCCCGTATTGGAGCAATGACCTTGTCAAGGGAAGGTCCTCCCCGCCGCAACCATACACAAGCACTTCGAAGGGCGTGATACGCGCTCTCGATCCGTTCGCTCTTGGTGAGATAGGCTTCCATATCAAGCTGAAGCGGAGTATGCAGCTCATCTCGATACTCAGTGTATATGCCATCGCTCCTGGTGTCTCCAAGGATAGCTGCCCATTGCGCGAGCTGCATCATTGAGGGGCCTAAAGACTCTGTATAGTACTTGGCCATCCAAATGGTGAGCTCACTAATCACTTGCTCCTCTTGCTCGACCAACCTTTCGTAAAGCACTGTGTCATCTTTGATCCAGTTCACGCCCTTCTGCATCTCTTTGCCGAGCACATCGAACACAGCCGCGATCATTATCACAACATGTCGCTGCTGGTGATCCTTGTTCAAGACCTTTAGGTTGTTCAGCTTCCGCAAATTGAATCCACGAGAATCAAGCAAGAGGACAAATGCCTTGGTCAGTTCCTCCAGGGCATAGATCTCCAGGGCAAGCGCTCTCGCATAGCTGCCAAAACTCTCAAGGTGACCGGCATCACGCCAGATAGCCTTCGCGTTGAGGATGATCTTGTATGCCTCCCCAGCGCATTCCTCCTTCCGAAGGGTCTGAAAGACCTTTGACGTTTTCAGGGGCTTCATTGGAATGCCTTCAACCCGAAGGCGAGGGTGTAGTCTATCACCGTGTGGTCCTCCTTGTGTTTCTTCCATGCGTCCTCATCATGGCTCACCGCTGTTACTTCTGAGGCTTTGGAATCCTTGAAGCGCGCTAACACCTCGTTCATAACAGCCAGTTCCGACTCATCGAACAGTTCGGCATTGAAGGGAGCACTTGTCACAGGAAGGAACTGCCCCATGATCCCATCGGCCAGTTCTTGTTCGTTCAATTGGATCTGTCCTTCGCGTTGGGCATGCTCGTACAGCGACGCGTACTGCACAGGCACCGGTCCCATTTGGATCGCACGATAGCGGCCACCGGTGATCGATATGCCGTGCAATTGGAAGTGCCGGAAGTCCGTGTAGAAGAGAAGCTTGTTCAAGCGCGTCTTGAAAAGCTGCGGCGCGAGCTGCGCCGTAAAGAACTTGACCATCTCAATGGTCCGCTCCAGGCTCGGCTTTCGGTAGCCCGTGTACTTGTCCGGCAAGTCCGATCCCGCCTTGTTGCCCATTAGGAAGTCCTCCCGGCCAAAGACCACGCGCCAGCCATCGTTCGCTTTGCGCATGGCCTCGATGCGCTCGATGATCTTCTCCTTGCTCTTGTCATCCAGGTGCGCGCTCAGCTTCACCAGCTTCGCGAACTCCACCTCGTCATCGGCCACTTGGATCAAACGCGCGTTGCTTTCGCTCGGCACTTCGCCCGCTTCGTAGTTGCGCCACACGTTCGCGCCGAAGCCCAGCACGTCGCTCATCTTCGCCGCGCTCAAATCGTACTTGGTGCGGATTGCCTTGATCTCGTCCGGAAAGGGCAGCTTGTACTTCTCGCGGTATTGATTGTAGATCTGATTGATGTTCACCTCATCGGTATGCGTCTCCGTGTATTGCGCCCCGTCGCTGTCCTTGTAGAAGTGGTACATGATCTCGAACTCCTCCTTCCGGAAAGTCAGCTTGCGGGGTTCCCGGCGGAGGGGCATGTCGTGGCCCGTCATCGGGCTTTTCATGGTCGGGTTCATCGCAGTGGGAATTTCATGTCGTGTTCGGCGGGGTGGAAGCTGATGCACACCACGCTGCCGGCGCTCATCAGGCCCAGGGTTACTTTTATGTAGAGGCCGGTTCCTTTTAAGGCCTTGCCGAAGACCCACAGGTCGGGGCCGCCCACCCAGTCCTTCTTCGGTCCGTCGCTGTAGTCCATAGGGGTCAGTTCTTCAAGCACCTGCTTGCGTTGGTTCCGTGTGACGCCCAACTCCGCCAAGGCCAGCGTATTCTTCTCCCGGTCGTCCATGAAGAACACGTCCCAGACCTTCATCCGGGCGTGGAACTCTGCTAGGAAGGCTTCGACTTCGGCCGATGTAGGCATCGCACTTCAAGATGGGGCGAATGTACAACTATCAGCCCAATATGCAACTTTATAGTTGTCTATCGTCTCCAAAGCACTCATAGGACCGACGTCGGCTCGTATCTTCGGCGCCGTCCACCAACGATGCCCCAATGCCTCGCCGATATTTCTTTCATAGGTCATGCAACCATCTGAAATACAGATCGTCAACAGGGTGGACAATATTAGGCTACCCACTGTAACTTGGCCGACGATTTAACGCAGCATGAGCAACGACGAGCTTGACCGCAAGGGCCTGACCTTCATCAGGAACTACTACTTGGCGACCAAGAGGGCACCATCCTTACGGTCCATCGGCGACGTCGTCGGTTATCAGTCACCGAGGTCGGTTCAGATGATGCTCAAGCGCCTGGCGATTCGTGGTCTCTTGAGGTATGAGGCTGGCGAGATCTCAATGTCCGAGGAAGCCAGTGCAGCCTCACCTCATACCGTCGATGTTCCGGTGGTGGGTTCAGTGGCATGTGGGCTGCCGTCGCTGGCGGAACAGGATCCGGAAGGCTGGGTAAGGGTATCCACGCGCATGGCGCCGGCTGGTCACACCTTCTATTTGTTACGTGCCCGCGGTACATCTATGAATGCCGCCCGCATTCCCATCAACCCTGGGGAATTGGTGCTCGTTCGCCAACAGGCACATGCCAATCCTAATGACCTCGTAGTAGCGTTGATCGACAACGAGGCCACGATCAAGGAATTCTCGCGACAAGGGCAGCATGTAGTTCTGCGGCCGCGATCAACTGACCCAGAACACAAACCCATCGTGGTGACCGACGACCTGGTCATCCAAGGTGTGGTTGTCGACGTGATCCCCGATGTCCTCTCGTAACAACGACCATGAGCGAATCGACACGCAATACCGGCAAGACCTGGACTTCAACTGAGGTGAAGCAACTCGCGAAGCTCGCAAGCGAGAACACACCCACTCGGGTAATCGGCCTTAAGCTTGGCCGAACCCCCGACGCGGTGTACACCAAGGCATCGGCGGAGAACATCCCGCTGAAGCCGACGAACCAGTCGCCGTACAACCGCAAGAAGTGACTTGGAGCAACCATGTCCGGTCAAATTGACCGCAAGGAAACGTGGCATCATGATCGACCATCGCCAGTCCAACATATACGAGACCATGAGAGCGAACCATGATTGACCTCAGGCATTATCATATCACTCCGTTCATCCTTGTGGTACTTGGGATGTCTGCTGGTTTGGGCGCACTGTCCGGTTTCCTTCAGCATCATGGGGTGGAACACCATGGTTGGATTGGAGGCGTTTCCGTAGTGGGCTTGACCGGTGGCTTGTTAAAGGTGTACGATCAGTGGCTGTGGAGGCTCCCCGTGTTTCGGTGGCTTGTTCGGGTTCCATGTATCGCTGGCAACTACACAGGGCGCGTCGAGTATATCTACAAGGGCACACCGGGTAAGAAGCGGATAGATGCGGAGGTGATACAGTCGGCTTCCCGTGTCTGTGTTCACTGTAAGTTCTTTTCGACCGATCCCGCATTGCCAGAGACGACCAAGTCGCGGTCCATTCACGCTGATTTAGTGGACCGCGATGGACTCTGGCAATTGTGTATGCTCTATGAAAACGAGGGCGAGCGTATCAATGCGACTACTTCAGCACATGACGGCTTTGCGGTCCTCGATGTACACGCGAGGGGCATTTTGGAAGGCCACTATTTCACTGGACGCGAGACGAGGGGAGCCATGGTCTTAGAGAGACGTAGCGACAAAGACTGACATTTAATAGCGACCAAGACAATGGCACACACTCACAAGGAGTTCCGGCAGTTCAATACTGAGATTCGCCTGAACGATAGCAAGCGCGATGATTTACGCCGCTCTCGGAATGCCGTGCGGGAGACGATCCTGAGTCAGTTCAAGACCAACGGAATTCCTATGCCACAGTTCAAGGCTCAAGGGTCCTTTGTAATGGACACGATCGTGAACCCCATCGATTACGATTTCGACCTTGACCTCGGCGTCTATTTCATCGGCGACCTTGCTCCTGAGGAGCGTCCTGATCCAAAGGATTTCCATGAAGCCGTATTGCAGGCGGTAAAGGATCAAACGCATGAGGTGTACGACAAGGACGCCTGTGTACGCGTTCGATATGCGAAGAAGTATCACATAGACCTGCCCATATACTATCGTAGCTATACTCACCCCGAACTTGCACATAAGAAGGATGGCTGGATCTGGAGCGATCCATTGGAGTTCATTGCCTGGTTCGAGGGGAAGACAGATTCAGGTTTCCGCATCGACTACCTCCTTCAGGAAGCCCTGCGCTTGGACTACGACAAATGGAAAGAGGACATCCGGAAGAACGATGTTCCCTTACGGCGTGTAGTACGCTATCTCAAGGCTTGGGCAGATTTTCAGGGAAAGGAGGAAATGCCCGGGGGCATTTGCTTGACCATCCTCGCCGCCGAGCACTATGTGCGAGATGTCAATGACGATGCCGCATTCCATCGTACCATAGAGCGAGTCTATTCCAGCCTACAGGCGAAATATCAGTGTCTCCGGCCTACCACGCCAGTGGGGGAGGATCTCTTTGCGCGGTGCACCGCTACGCAGCGAGATTATTTCATGTCCCGACTCCAAGCGCTCGTGCATGATGGCCGCAAGGCCCTTGATGCTGATTCCTGGACTGAAGCTTGTTCACTTTGGCAGAAACACTTTGGGGACCGATTCCCTTGCCCTGAACCAACACAGGTCAAGGAGATGGTGAAACCATTAGCGGCCACCATTGGAACTGCTACCAAGCCTTATTGCCAGTGAACCTTTGGGTCGATCGGATCCTTTTGACCGATGTGCTCACGGCCCATTGCAAGTACCCTGGTCTCGGTCTCCCATATTCTCACGGTGGTGTAGTTAAGCTCCACGCTGAACTGGAAATCGTTGACACGACAGGTGACCTGTGGGGGGCCTTTTTGGTAACTATCACATTTCCTCCGGCCTATCCTCTGGTGCCGCCTCTCCTTTATGAAGATCAAGGACGCATCAAGCGAGTACCGGACTGGCATGTAAACGGCAATGGGAGTCTGTGTATCGGACCTGAGGTGAGTGAACTGGTGAAGTATGACCGTGCAGCCCACTTGCTCGATTGGCTGGACCGGTCCGCGATACCCTTCCTTGCAAATCACCTACACAAGGAGAGAACCGGAGAATACCTGAACGGCGAATTGCCTCACTATTCAGAAGGCATATGGGAGTACTACACAACCGCATGGAGCTGCTCGCGTGGTGAGGTACTTCGGAGACTTAGAATAATCAATGGCGCAGTACGGGTTTCAAGACAGGAGGCTTGTTATTGTGGCAGTCAAGCAACCTGGTTGAGTTGCCATGAACCGAAGCTAGCGAGGGCACCTGAGCTCAGGGCCGCCTACGCGACAGATTTACGCAGGCTACGTGGAGCGTGACCCTAGCGTAACAGGTCAGCTAAACCTAGGCCATTTTGAAGCCGGGTAGCTTTTCTGCGCTGTGATGTACGATGCGATCTCCTCCGACGACACCCGTCGAAGCAACAGCCTGCCCTGAGTCTTAGTGTTCGTCCAGTACTCACCGTTCATTTCGTCGTGAGTGCCACGAACCACTCGAAGAAATCCAGCGCCCTGTTGCCTGCCGGAGCCTGCGCTGAATTCGTCCCGCAGTGAATAGATATAGGCGAGCACAGTCTCAGCTGCTTCAACGCGGTGTGCGGCTTGGGCAAAGACTGAAGTACCCTCAGCTCGCTGAGTGAAGCTCTTAATGACTATCCCGAAGAAGTCTTGGCGAATTGACATCGCGATTGGAAGGACGTTCTGGTACAACACTGGTTGGTTAGGCGCCCAGTTAGATTCAAGATGGCCCACCCAAGTTCCACGGACGTTCGGTCTAGGAGCAATCCATGAAAGCAGCTTCTGCCGCCAACCATACTTGATGAAGTATATCCAGAAGAAGAACGGAAGTGATATCGAGCTCGACAATCGCATCGGCCAAGTCTTCGACATTTCCCAATTGTCGAGCTTCCAAGCCATCAGCGCGAAAGCCACTGCCGCCAGTAGGACCGACACATAAGTGAATCGTCGTATCTCGTCTTTAGTGTGCATGCGTAGAGTCCTTCGTCTTGACCCACTCATCAAAGTCAACAAGTGCACCTTGGATGAAGACAGATACTGTCATGCTCGGATCCATGGTCAGCACCAGAGTCACTCCTTCGATTCTAGAACCTAGGAGCGCGGCCATATGCCTAGCCCCAATCGGTCGCTCAAATTGATCAATCCCAGTTGCCTCCGGTAGCGGCGGGGCCATGAAATAGCTCACTCCCACAACTCTCGCCTCTTGCCCGTCAATCAAATGAAATCCATCATGATACGGTGAGCGCTTGCTAGTCACACGACGGAGAAATTCCACTGTTTCCTCAAGACCGCTATTCGGCAACACTGGCAATGCATTGCGTGGCACCAAGGAGGTTAGCGGCAGGGGTAATCCTGGTTTGCAGACAATCAGACCCATGCCGGCAAAATCGACTGGGGGGTTCCCCTTCAAACCTTCAACCACCCCGACAAGCCAGTTCTTCGCGTTCATGGATGCACGAACATAGTAATGGGATACTCAATTGGTAGACTACTGCTCGCGTGAGCGATTGAAGCGGAAAGCCCACAGCCGGTAATCCGGCGAGGACTTGCAGCGGAAAGCGCGACGGTGAGGCTTTGCGAACCGGTACGCCCAAACCCTCTACGCCTTCGCCACCACCTCCCCCGCCTCACGCAGATGCGTCTTCCGCGCCTTCCTGATTCTACAGCTCACCACCTTGTACTCGGGGCACATGGCCAGTGAGTCGCTTACGCTGCTGGTGATCAGGTTGAGCATCATCTCCGGGAAGTGGAAGGTGCTGATCATACGATCCTCATCTTCTTGAGCCTTCGCCGGACACTGCCCCAGTGCTTGACCTCACCCTGTGGATCGAGATAGAACCAAGCTCTTCGTTCGGCATAGTGTCCGCGGCCGATGGAGTGGGTAGGTCCCTCGCTATCGAAGACGAAGAGGTACCAGTGCCCTGGTTTCAATAGCTGAGCCAAGGTCATGGACCTTCGGCAAGTCTCAAAGCTGTCAAGATCGCCGAGCCATCGCCATGTGGTGTCGTTGGTGAACTGGAGTTCCCCTTCGAACCGGCGATACTTGCCTGGATACAGCGCATACAGCGAATCAGAGAGACGGGGGCGTTCTGTTCGGTACCACTCATCCAGATTCTGCCACGAGGTCCTACTGTTGACGGCTATCCTCAAGCTGTCCAAGTGGTATTCGATCATAGACCAGATGATGCGGTCCTTGAACGAGTAGTAGCGGCCCGAGTCCTGAAACAATTCCAGAGTAGGCATTGAATCGTAGGTGCTTCTGGCGGGTAGCTCATAAAGCTCAAGATCCCAGACAGGATCAGAAGACACAGTGCTCAGCACGCGCGCCTCATCATTGACCCGTGACTGGAAAAGAGTGCAGCCGGAAAATAGCACGACACAGACCGATGCCAAGCACCACGAACGCATTGGGGAATACATCACGCCTTCGCTACAACTTCCCCCGCATCGCGGAGGTGCGTCTTGCGTGCCTTCCTAATTCGGCATGATACCACCTTGTATTCCGGGCACATCGCCAAGCTGTCACTTATACTCGAGGTGATAAGGTTCAGCATCATCTCAGGGAAATGGAACGTGCTTGAAAGTATTCCCGGTTTCACCTCGTCGGTGATCAGCGCCTTGATGTCCACTTTGCCGCGCGCGCTTTCCACGCAGACCATGTCGCCCTCGGCGATGCCGTGCTTGGTGGCGTCCTCGGGGTTGATGAGCAGTACGTCCTCGGTGAGGATCACGCCGTTGCCGGTGCGCCGGGT
Source organism: Flavobacteriales bacterium (assembly GCA_017987895.1). GTDB lineage: Bacteria > Bacteroidota > Bacteroidia > Flavobacteriales_F > PHOS-HE28 > PHOS-HE28. The sequence goes on from JAGNSU010000022.1 coordinate 25,395, forward strand.
CATGGCGCCGCAGTTGTAGTGCTCCAGCTCGCGGTTGGTGGTGATGATGTAGGGGAACTCCGCCTGGTTGGCCTTCACCTCGGGGCTCATCTGCCACGCGTTGAAGTAGAAGTGGCCAAGGCCGCGCTTGAAGGTGTCGGTGTGCAGGATCTTGGTGTCGGTGCCGTCAGCGTTCACGGGCCATTGCTTGCCTTGCTCGCCGAGCTCGTCCCACTTCACGCCTTTGAAGAAGGGCGCGATACGGCTGATCTCCTGGAGGATCCAGTCGGGCTCGTAGGTGCTCTTGGCGTTGCCGCTCTTGCGACCGGTCTTGGCGGCGTAGCGCTCCATGATGTCGCAGATGATCTGGCCATCGGGCTTGGTGCCTTCCACCGGAGGCACGGCGGCGTTCACGCGTTGGATGCGGCGTTCACCGTTGGTGAAGGTGCCGCTCTTCTCCAGGAAGCTGGCGCCGGGCAACACGACGTGCGCGAGCTTGGCGGTCTCCGTCATGAAGAGCTCCTGCACCACGAAGAGGTCGAGCGCGCCGAGGGCCTTGCGCACGTGGTTGGTGTTGGGGTCCGTCTGGCCCATGTCCTCGCCGCAGACCCACATCGCCTTCAGGGTGCCGGCGAGCGCGGCATCATACATCTGCGGGATCTTCTTGCCGACGACGTTCGGCACGTGGACACCATAGAATTCGTCGTACTGCTTGCTGTAGTTCGGGTCGTCCACAGCGAAGTAGCCGGCGCCCTGGTGCGGCTGGCAGCCCATGTCGGCGGCGCCCTGCACGTTGTTCTGTCCGCGCAGCGGGTTCACGCCCACGCCGCGGCGGCCGATGTTGCCGGTCATCATCGCGATGTCGGCGATCTGCATCACGGTGAAGGTGCCCTGGTAATGCTCGGTGACGCCCAGGCCGTGGAAGCTCATCGCTGCGGGTGAGCTCGCATAGGCGATCGCCGCCTTGCGCACCAGCTCGCGGTCCACACCCGTGACCTTCTCCATTTCGGCGATGTCTGTGCGGAGCAATTCCTTCTTGAAATCGTCGTAGCCCTCCGTGCGCGTGTCGATGAACTCCTGCTTCACCAGGCCCTCGCTCACGATGTAGTACATGAACATATTGAGCAGCGCCACGTTGGTGCCGGGGCGCAACTGCAGGTGGTACTTCGCGTAGCGGGCCAGCTCGGTGCGGCGCGGGTCGATCACGATCAGGGTCTTCCCCTTCATGATCTGCTGCTTGATCTTGGCGCCCGTCACCGGGTGCGCATCCGTCGGGTTCGCGCCGATCACCATGATCGTGTGCGTGTCCTTCAGGTCGTCGATGCTGTTCGTCGCAGCGCCGGTGCCGAAGGTCTTCTGCATGCCGAGCGCGGTAGGCGAGTGGCACACACGTGCGCAACTGTCGATGTTGTTGGTGCCCACCTGCACGCGGAAGAATTTCTGCATGAGGTAGTTCTCCTCGTTCGGGCAGCGTGCGCTGCTCACACCGGCCAACGCATCAGGACCGTGCTTCTCCACGATCTCCGCGAAGCGGTCCACGATAAAGTCGTAGGCTTCGTCCCAAGTCGCGGGAACCAACTCTCCGTTCTTGCGGATGAGCGGAGTGCGGAGGCGTTCCGGGTGATCGTAGAAGTGGAAGGCGTAACGTCCCTTCAAGCAGGTGTGCCCCTGGTTCGATTCGGCATCGTACGGCGCGGTGATGGCGACGACCTTGTTGTCCTTCACCTTCACCTCCAGGTTGCAGCCCACGCCGCAATAGGTGCATACGCTGCGCACCACCTCATCGGCCTTGGTCTCCTTGCTCTTGAACACATCGGTGATGGCGCTCGTGGGACAGGCCTGCGCACAGGCACCGCAACTCACGCAATCGCTCTTGAAGAAGCTCTCGTCGGTGCCTTTGGCGATGTGGCTGTCGAAGCCGCGACCGGCCATCGTGAGCACGAATTCGCCCTGCACTTCGTCGCAGGCACGCACGCATCGGTAGCAACTGATGCACGCGCTGAGGTCGCTCACCATGTACGGATGGCTCGTGTCCATCGGCGTGTTCTGGTGCGTCTTGCCTTTCGGATAACGCACGCTGTCGATGTCGAAGCCGACCTGCTGCACAACGTTGTAGAGTTCGTTCGCGCCGTGGTCCTCTTTCTTCAGCCGCTCGGTATCGTAGTCGGTGAGCACCAGCTCGATGATGTTCTTCCGCAGCCGCTCCATGCGCGGGCTGTTGGTGGTGATGTACATGCCCTTGCCGACAGGTGAGTGGCAGGAGGCCATCACTTTCGAGGGACCATCTTCCTGCAGCGCGACTTCCACGGAGCAGACACGGCAGGAGCCGAAGGGCTCGAGGTTGGGTGCGTCACAAAGAGTAGGAACAGGATTTGGACCGATGTGCCGGCGCATGAAGGCCAGCATCGTTTCGTTCTTATTGATCGGGTACGCCTTGCCGTCGATGTAAGCGACGTCGACCTCGGTGGCCACTGCGTTGGAGGTGCTGGGGGCCGACTGGGTGCGCGCGGATGGGGGAGCGCTAGAGCCGTGTTTGGCCTGGGGCTGGTTCATGGCAAGGGGGATGGAACGTGCTGTACGAAGAAAGCGGAGGGCTTGGGCGTTCCCCAACTCAAATCAGCTGGTGAAGTGTTCGAAGTCTTAATGTTTGATCAGCCTTTGCGTGGTGGCCTGTTGGGAGGTCCGTATGGTCAGGAAATAGATTCCGGCAGGCTGAGAAGTGAGATCGATCTGCGTGAGAGACGCATTGCCCATGGAGCGATACACTTCCTGCCCCATGACGTTGCGGATCTCCAGCTGCTGCGCACCAGACGTCGCATGTTCAACTCTGAACCACCCGGTGGTGGGGTTCGGGAATATCTTGCAGGAGGTGGCATCCGAGCGTTCCTCCACACCGATCGAGACAGAACACAGCCCGATCACCTGCACGGGAACATTACTGTTGGTGTTGGACCCATTGCCAAGTTGACCAGATATGTTCTTCCCCCAGGCCCACACCGTGCCGTCATTCTTGATGGCTATGGAATGTTTCTGGCCTTCTCCAATGGCCGTGATATCCGTAAGAGAACTCACCTGCGCGGGAACATTACTGTCGGTGCTTGTCCCGTTGCCTAGTTGACCATAATCGTTCCAGCCCCAGACCCATACCGTGCCGTCATTCTTTAGGGCAATGGAGTGATAGCCGTCTGCTCCAATGGCCGTGATTTCTGTGAGTGAATTCAACTGCACGGGAACATTACTGTCGGTGTTTGTCCCATTGCCAAGTGTACCATAATCGTTAAATCCCCAGGCCCATACCGTGCCGTCAGTTTTCAAAGCAATGGAATGAAAACTGCCTGCTCCCATGGCCGTAATGCCTGTAAGAGAACTCACCTGCACGGGAACATTGCTGTTGATGTTGGTCCCATTTCCAAGTTGACCCTTAAGATTCCTCCCCCAAGCCCATACCGTGCCGTCATTCTTCAGGGCAAGGGAATGATCACTGCCTGATTCAATGGCCGTGATGCCTGTGAGAGAACTTACCTGCACGGGTATGTTGCTGCCGAGGTTGGTCCCATTGCCAAGCTGGCCGTAGGGCCCCCCACCACCAGAGGCCCATACCGTGCCATCATTCTTCAGGAAAATGGAATGATTATTACCCGCTCCAATGGCCGTGATGCCTGTGAGAGAACTTACAAGCTCAGGAACAACATGGATGCCGGCGGGAGTGCCAATGCCCAGTTGGCCGCTGCCATTCCCTCCCCAGGCCCATACCGTTCCGTCATTCTTTAGCGCAATGGAATGTTCAGCGCCTGCTTCAATGGCCACTATGCCTGTGAGAGAACTCACCTGCACGGGAACATTGCTGTAGGTGTTTGTCCCATTGCCAAGTTCGCCCTGGCTGTTCGATCCCCAGGCTTTTACGCTGCCATCGTTACAAACTGCAAGGGAATGATCCGATCCCCCGGCAATTAACTGGGCGGTCGTACGGATGGGGGCAAGAAGGTGGGCGGCAAGGAGAAGCGATGCGGGAAGTAGATGCTGTTTCATCGGCGTGGGGTGTTTGAGGTCTTACTGTTTGATCATCCCTTCAGTGGTACACTACTCCGTCAAAGGGGCTTTCCATTCTTAATTCCACCGAGCACACGCGGCAGCTACCGAAGGGCTCCAGGTTCGGTGCATCGCAAAGCGTTGGAACCGGGTTCGGTCCGATGTGCCGGCGCATGAAGGCCAGCATCGTTTCGTTCTTGTTGATGGGGTACGCCTTGCCGTCGATGAAGGCGACGTCGACCTCGGTGGCAACCGCGTTGCTCGTTGCAGGAGCCGACTGGGTGCGAGCTGCTGGAGGGGCGCTGGTGCCGGTCTTGGCGGAGGGCGTGTTCATGGCAGGGACGTTACGCACGAAGATAGGCAGGGCGGGCAGGCGACCACGGCTTCCACTTCCCGTCCCACCCGTGGAAGCGAACGGCGGGCAGGCGGCGTCTTCACCCGACCATCCGGCCCTGCACGCATGCGCACGAACCTCATTCTTCCCCTCCTGGCCTTTGTCGCGGCGATCGCCTGCCGGCATGACGCTGAGGAGGTGGTCGCCCCCGTGGGAGATCTTTATTTCCCAAGAGTGAAGCAGATCATCCAGACCCGTTGCACAAGCAGTTGTCACGCGCCCTCCGCCGGACTTCCACAGGGCATGCCGGTGACCCTGGAAACGGACGCCGACATCGTTCTGTACGCCACCAGCATCAAGGAAACCGTGGCGGATCCGGTCAGTCTCTCGAACCACCGCATGCCGCCTGATGGGGATACGTTGAACGCCGAACAGATCGCCACCATCGTGGAATGGTGGGGCCTTGGCGGAACCACCGATGTGTGCCCGTTGAACGGACCGTGAACAGGGTTCTATTGCGAGCATTGGAGAGCTGATCCAGCGCCATTGACCACTTTTGTCACATGCGCCGCATTTCCCATTCTCTCCTCCCGCTCGGTATGCTGATCGGATCCGCCATTGCATCTACGAACGTTTCTGCCCAGACGGCCACCCCCATGGACGGCCTCTGGATCCCCAACGGGCCTGTACACGCCATCGCGCGCGATGCCAACAATGTGTACGTGGGCGGTGAATTCTCTGAAGTGAACGCGTGCCTCCCGTACGGCATCGCATTGGATCATACCACGGCCCAGCACTTGTCCGATCATGCGAAACCCAACGGCTTGGTGCGTGCCGCGATCGCGGATGGCACTGGTGGTTGGTTCATCGGTGGTGAATTCCAAAAGGTCGGCACCGAGAACCGCGACCAGATCGCGCGCATCAACGCGGATGGAACGCTGAACCCGTGGGTACCGAGCGTGGACATACTCACCGGCAGCGTGCATGCCTTATTGCTCTCCGGCGATACGCTGTTCGTTGGTGGTACGGAGGACATCCATACGTACAGCGTAAGTACGGGCGTGCTGCTCAGCTGGTCACCTTCCATCAATGGCGGCCCGGTGTATTGCATGGCGAAGCAGGGCCCTGTGTTGTACTTCGGCGGCCAGTTCAACACGGTGAACGGCGAGCCGCGCGACAACTTGGCGGCGGTGAACACCTCTACGGGTTTCATCACACTTTGGGATCCGGGTGCATCGGGGGTGAATGTGCAAGCGTTGGCCATCAACGCGAACACCATCTATGCGACGGGCATGTTCAACTACCTCGGTGGTCAGGCGCGTGCCGGCCTCGGCGCGGTGGACAATGTCTTCGGCATTGCTACCTCTTGGGCGCCGGGATCGGTCGGCGGCTATGCGTTGGCGATCAGCAATGGGCGCTTGTTCCTGGGCGGAACCTTCAACACGCTTGACGGGCAACCGCGGCAGGGCCTGGCATCGTTCGATGCCGCCACTGGTGTGTTGGACGCATGGGCCCCTGACGTGGACTATCTCGTCCGGTCCATCACCCTGCATGATACCCTGCTCTATGCCGGAGGCGACTTCGATATGGTGGGCGGTGTGTCCCATCCGTGGATCGCGGCGGTGCACATCAACTCGGGCGTGGCAACGCCGTGGGCGCCGTTGGAGATGAATGGGTCCGTACACGCAGTGTGCGCACAGCAGGGCGGTGTGTACGCAGGTGGCGAGTTCACCACCATGGGCAACATCGCCCGCGACAATTTGGTGGCCTTCGATGCGATCACGGGTGAACCGACCGCTTGGGATCCGGACCCCAACTCCGTGGTGCGTACCCTGGATGTTGGCAATGGTGCCGTGCATGTGGGTGGTGATTTCACCAGCATCGGTGGGCAACCCCGCGCCAACCTCGCGGCGATCGATGTCGCGACAGGTCTCGCTACGGCGTGGGATCCGGGCGTGAACGGTCCCGTGCATCGGTCGTTCCTGGTGGGGAACACACTTTATCTATCCGGGAACTTCAGTAGCGTGGGGGGGCAACAACGCGTTCTGGCCGGTGCAGTCGATGTTCCCACTGGGCTGGCCACACCGTGGAACCCGTTGCCGAACGCCGAGATCAACGCGTTCGCATCGGATGGGAGCGTGATCTGGGTGGGCGGTTCATTCCTGCACTTCAACGGAACGGTGCGGCAGGCCATCGCCGCCTTGGACCCGATCACCGGACTGCCGAACGCGTGGGAGCAATCGGACATTACGTTGGTGAGCGCGCTGGCCGTGAACAACAACACACTGTATGTGGGCGGCTGGTTCCAAACGGCATGGCCTGATGTGCGCGACAATCTCGTTGCAATGGATGCCACCACAGCGGCCATCTTGCCCTGGAACCCTTCGGCGAGCCATTGGGTGAAGTGCATGGTGCTGACCGACAACATCATTTATGTGGGTGGCGACTTCACCTATTTCGGTACGGGCCCGGTGGTGGACCGCGATCATTTCGGCGCCATCGATGCCACCACTGGCGAGATCCTGGATTGGGCACCTGGCTTCGACGAGAATGTGGAGGTGATCAATGCCTCCCTGGATGCCGTCTACATGGGCGGGAACTTCACCAGCGTGGAGTCCCACGTCAAACGGAGCCTGGCGGGATACGGCATCGATCTCTCTACTGGATCGATATCACCGGATCATCAAAGCGGGCCGGATGAACTGTGCGTTTGGCCGAACCCGACGAACGGCACGTGCTCGATCATCCTGAGCGATCGCCTGTGGGACTCGACCATTCGTGTTCGCAACGCAACGGGACATCTTTTATCCACACAACGCGCCACCGGGATAGGTGGAACAACGATCGAGGTCGGCACCGGACCGGGCGTGTACTTGATCGAGGTTATAGCCGCGAACGGGGAGCGGCTGGCCCAACGCGTTGTGAAAGACTGAGAGCCGCATCGCCCGTTTCCCGCCGCGAGGAAGAGAAGTGTCCGCCTTGTCACTTTTTCATCGCCGCTGAAATATCGACAGCGCCACACTCGGCGGGTTTCTAAAATTTGTTCAACGCCCCGAACAAGTTGTCAGCTTTCGGGCACTGGTATCGTGTTTGAGCGCGGGGATGCGCCCCCGACCACGTGGCCGGGGTAAATCGAAAAACAATGACACTTGTGAAGTACAAGAGTGCGCCGGTGAGCACAGCTTCCCCGGTGGACCGCCTGGCCAGCGAGATCTTCGGCCCCAACATCGCCCGCCTGTTCGGGAGTGATGGGCTCATGGATCACAGCCCTCGTGTGAACATCGTGGAAGGTCCTGAGGAGTTCCGCCTGGAGATGCAGGCCCCGGGCTTCGACAAGAAGGACCTGAAGGTCGAAATGGTGGATGACACGCTCACCATCCGCGGCGAGCACACCGAGGAGCAGCAGAACGAGGAGACCCGATGGACACGCCGGGAGTTCAGCCGCGCGGCCTTCGAGCGCAGCTTCGTGATGCCCCAGAGCGTGAAGGCCGATGCCATCAAGGCCGAGTATGTGAACGGCGTGCTCCAGCTCACCATCCCCAAGAGCGAGGAGGCCAAGCCGAAGACGCGGCAGATCAGCATCCGCTGAACCGGCAAAGGGCCGGTGATCGGCCCGGAGCGAAGGAAGAGCGCCGTCCACGATACGGTGGACGGCGCTTCTTCCGCCAACGAACCTCAAACCCGATGAGCGATGACAACCAAGAGCGCAAGCAAGGGCATGCTCGCTTGGACAGCGATCATGCTCAACCTGTCCGCTTGCAACGGACAACCGACGACCGATGGAACGACCGCATCCATCGATACCCTGGCCCAGCGCCAGGACACGCCCCAGGTGGAGGTGCGCGTGAACAAGGAGTACGACGAGCACGGCAACCTGATCGCGTTCGACTCCAGCTACTCTTCGGTATACCATGGCCGCAGCGGTGATGCCGCCTTCATGGACAGCATGTTCAAGGACTTCATGCCCGGTTTCGGCATGCGGTATCCCTTCCTGAACGACCCGGGCTTCAACAACCTGTTCTTCCCGGACAGTTCGTTCCATCAGGACTTCTTCCACGACGACTTCTTTCAGAAGCGTATGGAGACGAACCAGCGGTACATGCAACGCATGATGGAGCAGATGGACTCGCTGAAGAACCAGTACTTCCTGCGTCCGGCACCACCGTCGGAGCACCGATCCAATGGCGGCCTTCCCGGTGGGAACGCTCCGGGAAGCGCGATCACCACACCGCCACCCTCGCCGCGGGGCAGTGGGAACGATCAACGTGGTCGTCACGAGAGCGTTGAACTATGAGGCCATGACCGGCATTGAGGAAGCGATCATCAAGGTGTACCTGCTCCAGCGCGGATCCCTGCGCGAGCGCGCTGAAGCGATGCTGGAGCAGGCCCCTGATCGCGAAATACCGCCCACCTGGGTGGTGCCGATGGACGTACCTGCCGTTGACAAGCTGGTCGGTCGCCCGAAACCCTATCTCTACTATGACCGAAAGCGGAAGCGCTTCACCCACATCGTGCATGCGTTCGGTATAGCGCCGAAGGCATCTGAACCTGCCCGGGCATTCCCGGTGCAGCGGGTGATCACGATCCCTGAAGTGCTCGGTTGACGTGAACATTCACCCGGACGATGGCGGAGATGCCGGCAACTTTGCATCGGGTTTCCGTCTTTTGTGCAGCAACCCCTTCAACACCCGCCCTCCATGAAGCATCGATACGCGCTCTTTGTCTGTGCCCTGGCCCTGCACGCGGGGGTGAAGGCCCAATACTGGAACCAAAGGGCGAACCTGGCTGACACGGCATACGCACCGTACGGCTTCAGCATCGGCGACCGCGTCTTCGCGGGCAGTGGCGTGCGGACGCTGACCCCTTTCCTCGAGAACACCGGCTTCAGCGAATACCTACCCGCGAGCGACTCGTGGGAGGCCCGAACCCCTTGCCCAGGCCCCGCGCGGTATGGTGTTGGCGGCTTCAGCGTGAACGGCAAAGGCTATGTGGCCTGTGGGTGGAGCGGTAGCCCAGCGACCCCGCTCAACGACGTATGGGAGTATGATCCTACGGCCGATGCGTGGACACAGAAGAGCGACTTTCCGGGAAGCGCGCGCTATTCCTGCGTTTCTGTGGCTACCAGTACGAAGGCCTACATCGGCTTGGGCCATGCGACCTGGCTGAACGATTGGTGGGAATACGACCCTTCTGCCGATATCTGGACACAGCGCGCCAGCCTGCCCGGGATGGGTCGGGCCGCCTGTGGGGCTTTCGTGATCGATGACGAGGTGTACGTCACCGTCGGCTCGCGCGATGTGACGAGCACGACGGCCACCTTCCTCATGGACCTGTACAAGTATTCTCCCACCTCTGATTCTTGGACGGCGCTCGCTCCATTCCCCGCAGCGGGACGGTCCGGGCCGTACAGTTTCAGCTTCGGCGGCGTGGGCTACGTGATATGCGGCTCCGGCGGCGACGAGAACGCGCACGAGGTGTTCAACGATGCGTGGGCCTATCGCCCCGAGACGGACCAGTGGTACCAGCTCGGTCTCTTCCCCGGCATCCCGATGTGCGCGGGCTTCGCGTGTTCCACCAGTAGCACCTGCTACATCGGTGCCGGTTCCACCGCGATCGATAGCTCGTCCTGGGTGGCTTCCGAACTGACCGATGCGTTCTGGGAATACCAGCCCGCCGGGCTCATCGGTCTGGAAGAACTACCGGGCGAAAAGGAGATCCATGTGCTTGCGGATGGCGAAGGCGTGCAGGTGCGATGGTCGGCCTCTTTGCGCCCGGATGCGTTGCAGCTTCTCGACGTGCGCGGCCGGGCGGTGCGCACCGAGCGGCTGAACAACGGCGCGTCGCGATCGCGCTTGATGACGGCGGATCTCACGAGCGGCCTGTACGTGGTACGGGTCACCGGAGCGGACTTCGCGGTACAGGAGAAAGTGATGCTGGTGCGCTGAGGCCTTGCGCAACCTGCTCTTCGCGACTTGGACGCTGGCAGCCCTCACCGGTTGCACGTCTCGCCACGTCGATCACGCGCAGCAGGAGGGCACCCATTCCGTTGTTGACACGCCGGCCATGAGCTACGCCAAAGTGCATCCTGCGAACGCGGAAGGCTTCGCGAAAGTCTCGCGAGGCGATGGCGAGACCTGCGCCGAAGGCATCATCGACGCGAAGGGCGTGGAGATCATTCCGCCGCGCACCAGCATGCTTGTGGACGACATTTCCGGGTACACCGCCCTGGTGCGGAACGGTCGCGAGCACCTCTTCGTGGATCTGGGCAACGGGCCGGTCGACACGAACTTGTTCACCACTACGAAAGGCTACCAGTACGCGGAACCATTCCGCTGCGGCCGCGCGATGGTGCAGGTGGATGACCGTCGCTTTTACATCGATATCGAGGGCAACCAACTTTTCGATGCGACCTACGATCACGCCGAGACGTTCCACCACGACCGTGCGATGGTGAAGGAGGGCGAGCACTACCGGATCATCGACACCGAGGGTAAGACCGTGGCGCGGATGACCTACGACCAGGTGAGCCCGCAGAGCCCGTGGTGTTGGCAGGTCACGCGCATCAACGACGATATGTATTGGAGCGGCTTCGTGGACCTCAACGGCAAGGAGCTGACGCCACTGGTCTACGATGAGGTGGGTTATTACGATCCCGAAGTGAAGCGCATCCGCGTGGGAAAGGGGGATAAGTTCGGTTTCCTCGATGAGCACGCGCGCGAAGTGATCCCCGTGCAGTACGAGTACGCCGAGATCTTCGACAAGGGGAAGGCGCGTGTGATGCTGAACGGTCGGGAGTTGTTCATCGATCCGGACGGGAAGGAGGTGGCGGAATAGTATGTTCTAGAGATCCTTCACGTCGGGGTCCGGCTAAGGCACCAGCGGCAACTTTCACGGCTTTCACCGTCTTATTCCAGGTGCTTGGGGGACGGGATGCGCATTGTTGGTATCCCTCTTGAGCTCCCTCGTGCGCCGAATTGTTCCCTTCTGAACGATGCACCTTCGAGAACACGCAGTACCTATGTACCCCTGCCTCCCTATGGCCCCCACGACATCCTCTCCCATGGTGACCATCAAGTTGAAACTGATCGGTATGGATCGGGCTGTGAACCCGGACTTCCTGGAAGCGATCCAACGCACCAACGAGGACGCCCGGACCATCGCCGATCGCTACGAAAGGGCAGGGCCCTTCGCCTGCGCGGAGCATCCGGACGCACAACCGAGCATCGAGATCTCCGCGATCTTCCAGTCCTCGGTGAAAGTGCGGAAGGTGAAGTTCTGCTGCCAAGCACTGGCCGATCAGGTCGAGGAGCGCATGGCGCGGACCTAGTGCCGACGGTGACCGAGCAGCGGTCTAGGTATGGCACCGGGTGACCGGAGTATCCTGTGGGCGGGCCCCGAACAGAATATCCGCAATGGTGCGATAGGGATAGGGCACGCGCATGGGCGTGACCAGTTCACTCCTCGTGCGGGTCTGCGATCGCATGGGCCCACGGTAAACAACGCAAAGGCTGAGAGCGATAAGTACAAGGCAACAACGGGGGGTGTTGGGTCGCGTCATAAGGCTGCGTTTCCCAGCCAAGTTCATCGACCGTTCCTGATCCAGACCGCAAAGACCGGGGAACGGTCCGGCGCCACAGAGCACCGTAGTGCTTAGGGCCGGACGGTGCCGCGCGTATGTCCAACTCAGACCGCGTTCCACATGGGCACCCAAGGACCCTTCGCCATGAACGCCGAAGCCCCGGGACCGGTCCCGGGGCTTCGCGTGAGCTTCTGGTCCTAGCGCTTGGTGAATTTCGCGCGTCGTGGTCCTTCTTTGGAGGTGATCTCCAGGATGTACGTTCCGCTCGGTAGTGAGGACACGTCGACCTGGTCGTTGCGTAGTGTGGTGGAAAGTACCTGCTTGCCTGCTGCGTCGAGTATGGCGACGCGCGAATTGGAGGACCCGCTCATGGAATGGACATACAGCACGTCCTGCACCGGGTTCGGGTGGATGGATAGTTCGTTGGCACCGATCTCCGCCATCCCTACCGTAGTAGAGCCTTCGATGATGTTCAAGGTGTCGTCGATGGTCGGAGCAGGGATCACGTCCACCAAGCCCGAGGGCCAGTGAACGGCCACCTGCGTCACAGCGGTATCGGTACCCAGGCCGAAGTGTGCGGTCAGGCTGCTCATGTATGAGAACCCATCGCCGCTGCGCACCTCGCGGATCTGCGTGCCCAATGCGCTCACAACTTCCACACGGGCGCCGATCCCGTTCCGATTGCCCACCGTTCCGATGGTGTTCACCTTGAGGTAGTGGTTGTCATTGCCGTTGTTCATGTACACGGTCGAACCGTTGACGATGTCCAGGAAGCCATCATTGTTCAGGTCGCCGATGGGACCATTGCCCGGCTGGATCAGCACCGGAGCGAAGGTCAGGTCGCCGTTGTTCCGCATGAGCGAGCCGCCGCCGAGGATGTCCAGCCAACCATCGTTGTCGAAGTCGTGCGTGGTGAACTCAATGCTGGATCCGGTGTACGTGTCGAAACCCGATCCCGGGGTGATATTGACGAACGACCCGAGGTCGTTGCGCATCAGCTTGTGATAGTCGCCGGTGCTGGTGCCCACCATCACGTCCATGTCCCCATCGTTGTCATAGTCACCCCATGCGGAGCTCCAGCTCTGCTGGCCGTCGTTCAACCCCAGGGCGGGTGCGATGTCCGTGAAAGTGCCATCGCCGTTGTTGCGGTAAAGGATGTCCACTTCATCACATCCGCACTTGGCTACGAAGAGATCCGGATCGCCATCATTGTCATAGTCGGTCCAGAGCGAACCATAGTTGCCGCAGGTCTCTCCCAATCCTCCCTGATGGTAGGTGAGGGTGCCCGTCCCATCGTTGGTGTAGTACACGTTGGCGTCCACATCGTGGCAGCTGAAGGCGTCGAGATGTCCATCGCTATCCAGGTCCACCATATTGGTGCGTTGGCAGAAAACGTATTGCGGGAAGGACACCTCGGTGAAAGCGGTGCCTGTACCATTGGCCATCATAAAGGTGACGCCGCTCCCCCCACCGTACATCAGGTCGTTGAACCCATTGTCGTCCAGGTCGCCTGCGGCGATGCTCCAGGAGGCATCATTGTCCGCCGGGGTCGTGGTGATGTTCATTGGCAGGAACCCGCCGCCCGACTGCTGGTGGTTGATGTTGACCACAGTGGCGGTGGTGGAGACCACATCGTCCAGGAAGTCCCCGTTCATGTCCACTACGCAATTGGCATAGCCCACGGTAGTGATGGGCTGCGGGGTGAAGCCGGAGGGGCCCACCAGTGGAGGGCCGACCGAAAGCTGGAAGCTGAAACCATCGGTCTCCCATCGGTCATCGAAAGCGATGTGGTAGGTAACACCCGCCGTCACGTTCACCGTGGCCACGGTGAGATAGCCGGATCCCGAATCATCATCGCCGCCCACGCATGTCAGGTTCGCACAGCCCCCACTATAGATATGCACGCGCGTGTCCCGGCCGGCGTTCACCGGCAGGTCCGTGCTTACCGTGAGCGCGGTATCCTGCGATGGGGTATAGGTATACCACTCCCCCATGGTCGCGTTCACACCGCTCCCGTCGCAGATGGGGAACGGGGCCTGGGTGCCATCGATCACAGCCACCACGTAGGTGCCCGTCCCGACCGGTAGTGCGGTGGCACATTGGTTCTGGCCATGCACGTTCAGGGCAACGGTGCTTGCCAACGACAAGAGGATCTTCTTCATGCGTTCGGTAAAATTGGAAGGGACCGCCCCGCTACTCCTTGGTGAAGGCGCGTCGCAGCGACCCGCCTTGGCTCGTCAATTCCAATAGGTATACCCCGCTCTTCAGGCCGCTCACGTCCAACTGGCCGTTCACCAAGGAACGCAGAAGGACTTGCTTGCCGGTGGCATCCAAAACGCGCACAGGGGCGTTGCCCACGTCCGCTGTCGTCGTTACGTACAACAGGTCGGTCGCCGGAACGGGATGGAGGGTGAGTTCGTTGGTGCCGGATGCTTCCGCCACCCCGGTGGAAAGACCTTCCTCCACCACCAGGATGCCATCGATGGCAGGGTTGTCGATGATGTCCACGATGCCTGAAGGCCAGCGCACGATCACCTGGTCCACCTGGGTGTCCGTGCGGATACCGAAGTGGGCCGTCAAACTGCTCATATAGCGGAACCCATCGCCGCTGCGCACCTGGCGGATCTGCGTGCCCAGCGCGCTGGTCACTTCCACCTCGGCGCCGATCCCGTTCATGTTGCTCACCGCTCCCACGGTGAACACCTTGAGGTAGTGGTTGTCGTTGCCATCGTTCATGTAGGCCGTGGCGGAGTTCATGATGTCCAGGAAGCCATCGTTGTTCAGATCACCGATGGGCCCGTTGGTAGGTGTGATGGTGACCTGCTGAAAGGTGAGATCGCCGTTGCCCAGCATCAATGCACCACCCCCCAGAATGTCCAGCCAACCGTCGTTGTTGAAGTCGTGCGTGGTCCATTCGATGCTCTGCCCGCCCATCAGATCGAAGCCGGAGCCGATGGTCACGTTCACGAAAGTGCCCGCGTCGTTGCGCATCAGCTTATGCACGTTGCTGCTGCTGGATCCCACCAGCACATCCATATCGCCGTCGTTGTCGTAATCGCCCCAAGCGGAGGACCAGCTCTGATGACTGTCCGCGAACCCCAGCGCGGGTGCGATGTTCGTGAAGGTGCCATTGCCGTTGTTCTGGTACAGGATGTCCACCGGGTCACATCCGCACTTGG
>JAGNSU010000104.1 GCA_017987895.1 Flavobacteriales bacterium
CCTTGCTCCACGTAGGAAGGGAGCAGGTTGCAATACTTGGTAAGGTCGTGATAGAAGAGCGCGCCGCGTTGTTGCAATTGTTCGAGCACTTGCTGTGCCTCGTGGCCCAATTCTTCATCCGGTGCGGAGGTGCCGAGGAAGAGCGGCAGGTCTTCGCGCAAGCAAATGCTCAACGATGAATTGCGCAGCGATGCGGGCGCTCCTGCTTCACCGGAATAGGGGGTGAGCTTGCCCCAGGCGATCTGCCCGCTGAAGCAGAGTTGGTCCATCCACTCGGGTGCGTAGTTGCCCAGCCGCGCGGGAAGGATCTCGCTCTCCCAGGCCACGGCCGGTGCTTCGGAGCCCTGCATTTTCTCGATCACGGCACGCAAGGCCTGTGCGCCTTCGGGCTGGTTCTCCGTGCCTATGCCATGCCAGGTGAAGAGGAAGCGCATGAAGGCGGCGGGGGAGACGGGCTCCACCTCGCGGCGCAGCTTCTGTAGTGTGTACTTGTGAATGCGCGCGAGCAAACGCCGTTCGCACCATTGCTCTTCGTCCACATCGGGATCGTAATGCCCGCGGAAGAGCATGCCGTCCAACTCCAAGCGGATCATGGCCTGCTCTATGGCACTGGCTTCAAGTCCGAACCGCTGCGCGAGATCCGCGATGGTGGCGGGACCCTCCACTTCCATGCGGCCGCGCAAAAGATCGGCGAGCGGGTTCTCCAGGGAGTGCGCCGCACGGAGAGCATCGGTCAACGCAACAATGGGCTCGTATGTAGCACCGGGGTAGACGTCGAGGATCTGTGGGAGACGTTCGAGGGCGACCCACAAGCGCACGCCCGCTTCAAGCTTCAAGCCACTAGCCACAAGCTTGCCCGCGTTCAAGCTTGCGGCTTGGGGCTTGTGGCCTGCGGCTTCGAGTATGATCGCTCGTCCTTGCTGCTTCAACTGTTCAAAGAAGAACCCCCATCCGTTCGCCGCTCCCTCTTCCGCCGTGATCAGCCCGCATTGCGAAAGCACATCGTAGAGCTCATCGGCATCACTGGCCTGGGGCCAGGCTTCTTCGCGCACCATGCGCACAGCCGCACCGTCCAGTTTACCGAGGTCTTTCGCGGTGGCGGGGTCGAGTGTGTGGCGCACGCGGATGGCGCGGGTGCGGCGTTCCTCCAATGGTGCGGGATCGAGGAAGGCGTAGGGCTTCGCGTTGATGATCTCGTGGCTGAAGGGCGAGGGTTCGCGCAGGTCTTTGCACACCAGCTCCACTTCCTTGCTGATGATCCGCGCGATCACACCTTCCAGCTCCTCGATGTCCATCGCCTCGGTGAGGCAGTCGTGGATGGTCTGTTGTACCAGTGGATGTTCGGGCACTTCGCGTTCACCGACGATATTCTCCAAACAGGCGAGCTGGTCGGGGAAGACGAGCGCGACGAGGTCCTCACTCGCCATGCGTTGCAATTGCGGCGGCACGCGCTTGTCGAACCAGCGGCGCTGCACGGCCAGGGCGCGCGTGGCGTTCCACCGCCAGCGGGTGCCGAACATGGGTGCATCGAGCAGCGCCTGCACCAGGATGTCTCGCACGGTGTGTGGCTGGAGGTATTTCCAGACATCTTCCATCGCGAAGCTGTGCGTGCTGCCAAGTGAAAGAATGATGGCGTCCTCCGTAGCGGCGGCCTGCAGTTCGAAGTTGAAGTTGCGGCAGAAGCGCTTGCGCAAAGCGAGGCCCCAGCCCCGGTTCATCCGGGCGCCGAAGGGGGCATGGATCACCAGGTGCATGTCGCCCGCCTCGTCGAAGAAGCGTTCCATCACCAGTCGCTCGCGCGTGGGCATCACGCCCAGCGAGACCTGCGCGGCGGCGAGATAGTCCACCGTTTGGTCGGCGACGAGTTCGCCGACGCCCACTTCGCTCACCAGCCATTGCACGGCTTCCTCCTTCCAGTGTTCGTTCTCGCCGAGATCATCCGGCAGCGTGCCGAGGCGATCGCTCACTTCCTGGTGCAAGCGCGAAACCGCTTCGCTCAATTCCTTGGTGCGGCCCGGCGCTTCACCCAGCCAGAAGGGGAGGGAAGGTGGCTGGCCTTCCGCATCCACCACGCGCACTTTACTATCGCTCACACCGAGGATGCGCCAGGTACTGTTGCCCAGTTGGAACACGTCGCCTTCCATGCTCTCGATGGCGAAGTCCTCGTTCAGCGAACCGACATAGACGTTCTCCGGCTCGGCGATCACATCGTAGTCGAAGAGATCGGGGATGGCGCCGCCGCCGATCATCGCCATCTGCCGCGCGCCTTTCCGCGCACGTAAACGCCCGGTGATGATGTCGCGGTGGATATGTGCGCCGCGCTTGCCGCGCCGTGTGGTGAACCCATCGGCGAGCATCTTCACCACCTCGTCGAAGGTCTTGCGGTCCAACGAGCGGAAGGGATAGGAGCCCAGCATCACGCCGTAGAGCTCTTGCTCGCTGATCTCGTCGCAGGCCACCTCGGCGATCATCTGTTGCGCGAGGATGTCGATCGGCCGCTCGGGCATCACGATGGCATCGAGCTCGCTGCGCCGCACCGCATCGAAGAGGGCGACGCTCTCCACCATCTCATCGCGCGATAGCGGGAACAAGCGTCCCTTCGGCAAGCCACCTACTTGGTGACCGCTGCGACCCACGCGCTGCAAAAAGGCCGCGATGCTGAAGGTGTTCCCGATCTGGCAGACCAGGTCCACGTCGCCGATGTCGATGCCCAGCTCCAACGAGGCGGTGGCGACGAGCGCTTTGTAGCGGCCCTCCTTCAAATTGGTCTCCGCCTCGAATCGTTGCTCTTTGCTCAAACTGCCGTGGTGCGCGCCCACCTTGTCGTCACCAAGCCGTTCGCGCAGGTTGAAGGCCAGTCGTTCGCACATGCGGCGCTGGTTCACGAAGATCAAGGTGGTCTTGTGCTGCTCGATCAGCGACACCAGTTTCTCGTACACCTCGCCCCAGACCTCGTTCGCCATCACTGCGCCTAGGGGGCTCTGCGGCAGTTCGATGGCGAGGTCCATCTTCCGCTTGTGCCCCGCATCGATTATCACGCAATCCACCACCGACGTCATCCCGGAGCGTGGGGGCTCCAAAGGAGCCGGGCCCCGCGCATCCGGGATCTCGCTCGGAAACTCGGTCAGCGAGATCCCGGATGCCGGGGTACTCGATGCTTCGCATCGCCCCGGCTCCGGGATGACGCTCGGGGTGTAATTGATATGCTTGTTTCCCACCAGAAAACGCGCGACCAACTCCACCGGCTTCTGCGTCGCGCTGAGGCCGATCCGCTTTGCGGGGCGCGTGAGCAAATGGTCCAACCGTTCCAACGACAGGCTTAGATGCGAGCCGCGCTTGTCGCCGATCATCGCGTGTACCTCATCGATGATCACCGTGCGCACGCTGCTGAGCATGCGGCGCCCACCTACGCTGGTGAGCAGCACGTAGAGCGATTCCGGCGTGGTGACCAGAATGTGCGGCGGCTTCTCGCGCATGCTCGTGCGCTGCTGCTGCGTGGTGTCGCCCGTGCGAACCATCACCCGGATCTCGGCTTCCGGCAGGCCTTGTTCCTTGAGCACTGCACGGATGCCGCGCAGTGGCCCTTGTAAGTTCTTCTCGATGTCGTTGCTCAGGGCCTTGAGCGGGGAGATGTAAAGTACGCTGGTGCGGTCTTCTAATCGGCCATCGAGGCCTTCGCGCACCAACTCATCAATGGCCCAGAGAAAGGCGGTGAGCGTTTTGCCACTTCCCGTGGGTGCGGCCACCAGCACGTTCTTCCCGCTGGCGATCGCGGGCCAGGCTTTCGCCTGCACGGGCGTGGCGCTCGGGAACGAACGCTCGAACCAGGTGCGGACAGCGGGATGGAAATTGTGCAGGGGCATAGGGTGCAAAGCTCCGATGGCTGACAGGGATCCTGACGATCGGGGGAAGACAATATAGTGGGGCGTGGATTGTGCGCCGGATCAATTCCCCTCCTGTTCGGCAGAGCGCTCCGTCGAACGTGTAGGGAGAGGTTAGGGGTGGTCTCGATCTGGTTTTCATGAACGCAGGTTTGGAACCCACCCCCAGCCCCTCCCTATGTAACGCGATCGAGCGATCGATCGCTGGAAGGGGAGTTGATCTCGACCGAGGTTCACCTTGGCGAAGCGGCGGGGTCAGCGTAACAAGTACTCCCGCACGAACGCGATCGTCGCGTAGAACTGGAAGTCCACGTTGTCCTTCTTGCGGAAGCCGTGGCCTTCATCATCGGCCATGAGGAACCAGACCGTGCCACCGCCTTGTTTGATGCGGTCTTTCATTTGCACAGCTTCTGAGGCGGGCACGCGCGGATCGTTGCCGCCCTGCACGATGAAGAGCGGCTTCTTGATCTTGTCCGTATGGTTGAGCGGGGCGATCTCCTCGAAGAAGGCGGCCATTTTCGGATCGCGCTCGTCGCCGTACTCGGCGCGCCGGAGGTCGCGGCGGTAGTCCTCGGTGTTCTTAAGGAAGGTATTGAAGTTGGAGATGCCCACCACGTCCAAAGCACAACGGATGCGGTCGCTGTAGTGATAGGCGACCGCCAGCGTCATATAGCCGCCATAGCTACCGCCGGTCACCATGATGCGGTCCGCATCGAGGTCGGGTTGTTGGGCGATCCAATCGAGCAACGCACCGATGTCCTTCACGCTGTTCTCGCGGTCCATGCCGTTGTCCAGATCGAGGAAGGTCTTGCCGTAGCCGCTGGATCCGCGCACGTTGGGGAAGAGCACCGCCGCGCCGAGCTCGTTCATATAGTAGTTGTTGCGCCCCATGAACGAGGGACGGAACTGCCCTTCCGGCCCGCCGTGGATATTGATGATCACCGGGCGCTTGCCGGTGAACTTCGCCGGTGGACGGTAGAGATAGCCGCTGATCGGCCGCTGATCGAAGGAGTTCCAGATGATGAGCTGCGGCTCGCGCAAGGCGTTCGGGTCCAGCCCGCCCAACTCGCTCTCCGTCCAGCGCGTCAACTTGCCACTGCTCACCTCATACTCGTAGACATCGGAAGTGGACGCATGGCTCGCCATGGTGAGGCCGAGCGACGTTCCATCGCCGTTCCAACGCAAGCCGCCCACCATGCCGATCGGCAGATGGCGCACGGGTTCGTATGTGTTGGTGGCGGTGGTGAGGATATATGCCCGCGCCATGCCGTTCTCATTGGTGGTGAAGGCGAGCTTAGATCCATCCTTGGTGTGTTCCACGTCGTTCACATCCCACGGGATGTCGGCGGTGAGCGTGCGCAGTTCGTCTGTCCCCGGATCGTACAGGCAAAGCCGGTTGAACTCGCTGTCCTTGTTGCTTATGAGGTAGATGCTCTTCCCGTCCTTGGTGAAGGCCACCGCCCGGTAGGTGGTGCGCTCATCCTTCTTGGGTAGGATCCTGGTCTTCGTTCCGGTAGCCACATCGGCGATGTGGATGCGGCTCTCGTTCACTGAGAGTCCCTCGTTGAGCAGCAATCGCGTATCGTCCGGCGACCAATCGGCCACGCCCCAGCCACCACCGCTGTTCTCCGCGACCACGCGATCCGTCGCGCTATCCAGCGGTGCCATGATGCGGATGTCGCGGTCCTTGCCATTGCGCATGGTGCTGGCGTAGGCGATGCGGTCGCCCGCATGGCTCCACTTGATGCCGCCGTTCTGTGAACGCCTGCCGTCGGTGAGCAGGCTCACCTTGTTATCCTTCAGGTCGAAGCGATGGAGCTGGTCGAATTCGTTCCCGCCGATGTCCTTGGTGAAGACGAAGTAGGAGCCCTGCTTCGGCTCGAAGGTGGCTCCCCCCACGGGTTCTTCGAAAAAAGTGATCTGTTTGCGATCGCCGCCCGGGAACTTCACGTAGTGGAATTGGTTGCTGTTCCCGAAGCGGGTGGTGATCAGCATCTCCTTGCGCAGCGGGTGCCATTCCGCCAGGCCGGCGCCGCGCGCCTCGGTGTAGCTGCGCACTTCGCCGATCAAGTTCGTGGGCAAGGGAGGGATGCCTTCTACTGTGAGATTCTCGCCTACTGGGATCGTGGCCTGTTGCGCGTGCGCGCTCACGGTGGCCGCGAGCAGCGCGGGAAGGAGCAGGAGTGTCTTGTTCATCGGAGGTCCGGTGGATTAGGGCCGGACAAGGTTAGCCATCCTCCCGCACCTCTGGACGCTTTGCTTCGATATGCATGCAAGCCTACCTCCCATTATCTTGGGAACATGCAGCGCTCCAGCACGACACTTCTTTTTACCGCGCTTTGCTCCGCCATTTCCGCACAGCACAGCGAGCTCATGAAGAACACCATGTCCCAAGCCACCGCCGCCACGGAGAATGTGGTCGTTCATCCTGTGCACCATTCGGCGTTCGCGTTGGAATGGGAAGGCCATACGATCCTGGTGGACCCGCATGATGGGGCGGAGCGCTTCAAGCGGTTCGCGAGCCCGATGGTGATCCTGATCACCGACATCCATGGGGACCACATGGACCCCGCCACGCTCAATGCCCTGGACCTGAGCATCACCCGCATCGTGGCCCCACGCGCGGTAGTGGACGCGCTACCGCAGGAGTTGAGCAAGCACTGCACGACCCTTTCGAACGGAGAGCGTGCGGAATTCGCTGGCATCGGCATCGAGGCGATACCGATGTACAACATGCCCGATCCCAACGATCCGCGCCATCCGAAGGGACGGGGCAACGGCTACGTGGTGACGATAGGAGGGGAGCGCATCTACATCTCCGGCGATACGGAGGACATTCCCGAGATGCGCGCGTTGAAGAACATCGATATGGCCTTCGTGTGCATGAACCTGCCCTACACGATGACCGTGGAACAAGCCGCCAGCGGTGTGCTCGCCTTCAAGCCGCGCGTGGTGTACCCGTACCACTATCGTGGCAAGGATGGTTTGAGCGACGTGGCTCGCTTCAAGCAATTGGTACACGCGGGTGATCCCACGATCGAGGTGCGCCTGGAGGATTGGTACGCCCCGTGATCCAGGCGGCGTACCGGTGGGTTCAGCACTTCCCCAACAGCATCCACACGATCACGAAGACCAGGACGGTGCCGAAGCAACCGCCTCCCCATTTGTAGGCGGCGCCACCGGCCAGCAGGCCGCGGAAGAAGTTGTTCATGGCAGTGGGTTTGGGGTGAAGATAGGTTCCCGGTGCGAGAACCCCGGCGCTGAAGGACCTGACCGGTCAACGTGTTGGCCTTTGGACAGAGGGCGATCCCTGCTCGATCGCTCAAGGATTGCTCACCAGCCAGTCCTTCACCATTTGCAGGTGCTTCTGTTTCACCGGCTCGCGGATGGCGCGGCTCAGTTCGGTGAAGTAGGTATGCTGGGTCATGAAGCGCACCTGTAGTTCGTTCCAATCGCGCTCGTCCTTCACCACACCGTAGTGGAGGAACTCCCAGTACAAGGTGGTGCCGATGCGGAAGAAGTCCGATCGGCCGAGGTAGTCCAGATCCGCGTCACACAGGATCTTGCTCAGATGGTTCTGCGGTTGCTGGGGCACCTTGGTGGCCATCACCATGGTACACACCCGTTCGATCTGCGCTTCACTGTACCCGAACCGTGGCAGTGCTTCGCGGGCCAACTCGCAGCCCACCTTCTCGTGTTCGTGGTCCGAGACCAGGAAGCCCGAATCGTGATAAAGCGCTGCCGTGCGGATCAGATCGAGGTCTTCCCCTTCAATATCCTCCTGCACCGCCGCGGCCACTACGGAACGGTAGACATCCAGCGTATGGCTGAAGCTGTGGTAGGTGCGTTCCTTGGGAAGCCCGTGGCGGAGCTTCCCAAGGATGTACATCTCGGCGGCGGGTTGGTCCATGGTCGGGCGGGAAAGATAGGCGCGTATGTCCGTTCGGGACGGTGATGCCCCTAAGACCGAAACCGTACATTGAACCTTTCTTCCCACTCCGTCCCAATACCTCATCCATGACACGCTCGTTGCCTATCGCGTCGCTCTTCACACTGCTCATCGGAGGTTCTGTCCATGCGCAATTCACCGTTCCGGACTCGGCCTTCGTGGCCCGGTTGAGCTTCCTGGTCCCATCGGCCATGAACGGTGCCGTGCTCGACACCCTGGATCCGAGCGTGCAAAGCTTGAACTACATGAACGTGGCGAACGCCTGGATCTATGATCTGGACGGTATCCAGTACTTCACCGGCCTCCAGTATCTGGTGTGCAGTGGGAACTACCTCACCACCATGCCGCCTTTACCCGATGCCATCACCCAATTGGAATGCGAAGGGAACGACCTGGTGAGCTTCGCGTCTTTGCCCAATGCGCTTGTACGCCTGTACTGCTGGGACAACCAACTCGCCAGCCTGCCTGCGCTGCCCGCAACGCTGTCCTGGCTTTTCTGTTACGAGAATGCCTTGACCAGCTTGCCCGCGTTGCCCAATTCCATTACGCAGATCGCATGCAATGACAATGCGCTCACCGGCCTTCCTACGCTCCCCCTCTCGCTGGAAACACTGCTCTGCCGGAACAATCCGTTGCTTTCCACCATGCCGGCCCTTCCGGCGAGCCTTTACAATTTGTCGTGCGACAACAATGGCCTTTCCACATTACCCGCACTGCCTGCGGCATTGGCGCAGTTGTCGTGCAACGGGAACGCCTTGACCGCGCTCCCCGTTCTGCCCTCGTCCTTGATCCAATTGCATTGCGACAACAACGACCTCACCGCGTTGCCCACCCTCCCATCCGCGTTGGGGAACCTGCACTGCGCACAGAACCAGCTCACCTCACTTCCCGCGTTGCCGGCCTCCCTGCGCTACCTCGTTTGTTGGAGCAACTTGCTCGCTGGATTGCCTGCCTTGCCCAGCGCGCTGAACCGCTTGGAATGTGAGAACAACCCGATCGGTGTATTGCCCACCTTGCCGGATTCGCTCACCTTCCTCTATGCAGCGAACAATGGCCTGACCACGCTGCCCACCTTGCCGGACACGCTCCAAACGATCTACTGCTTCAATAACCAGCTCACGAGCCTTCCGCCGCTGAACCCGGATCTGACATTGCTGAACTGCAACCAGAACCAGCTCACGGCACTGCCGGATCTGCCCAGCGGGTTGCTCTACTTACAGTGCCATACGAACCCGATCGACTGCCTGCCCTTGCTTCCGAATTCAGCGACCGGCATCGTTTGCCATACCACCAACATTACCTGCCTGCCCAACGTTCCCGCGGCGTTCAGTGCGATCTCCAGCGATCTTGGCTTTCCGCTCACGGTGTGCAGCGTGCTCTCTCCCTGCCCCTTTGGGGAGGAAGCCATCACCGGCAGCTTGTTCACCGATGCCAACGGGAACGGTGTGAAAGAGGTGGGCGAAGCGGCGTTCACCAATGCGATCGTCGAAGCACAGCCCGGCAGCTACCTCACCGCCCCCGATGCCGCAGGCAACTACGTGTTGCCCATCGACACCGGCAGCTTCGTGCTGGATGGGCAGGATGTGCTTTACCACACGCGCACCACGGCCCCCGCGAACATCACCTTGACCGCCTTGCAGATCGACTCGTTGAACGACATCGGTTACCAAGCCGTTCCCGGTATCTACGATCTGGTGGCGCACCTCACCACCATGCCCGCGCGGCCGGGCTTCGACAACAACGTGTACATCACCGTGGAGAACATCGGTACGGAAAGCACCGTGGCATCTCTCGATCTCACCTTCGACAATACACAGACCTGGGTGGGCAGTGGTATCGCACCGGATACACAGGTGGGCAATAACGCCACCTGGTCGCCCACGATCACACCGGGTAGCGCATGGGGCATCGCGGTAACGCTGAACACCGATGCCGGTGTGGTGATCGGAACGCCGCTCGCGCACACGTTCATGGCGACACCAAGTGTCCAGGACACAACGCCTTTGGACAACTCGAGCGCCTGGTCGGGGTTCGTGGTCGGTGCCGTGGACCCCAACGACAAGCAGGTGGTCCCCCAGGTGATGACACCCGCCCAGGTGCAGGCCGGGGAAGCGTTGGAATACACCATCCGGTTCCAGAACACGGGCACTTTCCCCGCCACGCGCGTGACCATCACCGATACGCTCAGCACCGATCTGCTTTGGAACACCATGGACCTGGTGAGCAGTTCACATACCACGGAATGGTACATCCACCAAGGCGTGCTGCATTTCGTGATGGATCCGATCTACCTGCCCGATAGCGTAAGCGACGAACCGAACAGCCACGGCTACGTGAAGTTCCGCATGACACCAGTGGCCACGCTCCTCAATGGCGCGCAGATCGAGAACGTCGCCAACATCTACTTCGACTTCAACGCGGCGGTGGTCACTGCCCCGGCCGTGTTCAGTGTGGATCAAACTGTGGGGATCACAGCGCATGCCGACAAGGCGGTCCTGCTCTTCCCGAACCCTGCGCACGACCAACTCACCGTGCGGATGGACGCACCCGGTGCGCTGCTCGAGGTGCGTTCATCGGATGGCCGGTTGCTGGTGGTGCAGCGTGTTACGGGCACCCTTGCGGTAGTGAACATCGGCGACCTTGCCAATGGCTCGTATGTGATCAGCATCGAGCAGGCATTGGGAGCAAGGGTCGTGCGGCACTTCGTGAAGCTGTAGGGTTGTAGAGATGGCGGTCCGGTCCAGGCGCGCCTGGGCGTATTGCTTTCGGGAACGATCGCGCAGCGGATCGGCTGGTCCCGCGTGTATTTCGCCCGATCGATACGGGATCATCAGAGAATGGCCGTGATCCATGTTCCGTCACCGTTTCGCATCACCTCGCACCACTCGTACCGATCGGAGCAACGATACCGCCGTCCGCGACATCCATACGTGGACCGACCGGCGCTGGACCGCGCTTTGATCCGAGCGTTCATTGGTCCGGGTCACGTTATTGGTCATGACGGACATCCCCGAGTGGGATCGGTCCGTTGGAGGTTGGA
>JAGNSU010000023.1 GCA_017987895.1 Flavobacteriales bacterium
AGCGAGGGTGCTGGAATGGCCGATCGGAGCCGTTCGCTCCAACGTACCGGTAGCTGATCGTTCCATGCACAAAGGTAGGCTGCGGATCCGATCCGGGATCGCCCACCTACTCCCGACCCCAGAGGAAAGTGACCGTGCCGCGTTTCTCCAAGCGCCGACCCTCCCCATTGTCGTAGGTGCAGAAGTAACCGTAAACCCCCTGCTCCACATAAGCTCCGAGCGCCTGTCCGTTCCACCCGATAGCCGGATCGGTGGAGCTCCAGATGTTCTGCCCCCACCGGTTATAGATCACCAGTTGGTAGTTCTTGAAGCCTGCATAGGCGGTGACCGGCTTGAACTCCGTGTTCTCCGCTATGGCACTTCCCGCGATGAACGCATTGGGCAACCAGAAAAGCTCCTGCTGTACCGCACAAGCCACGTTGCTCCGCGCCACCGCATTGTTGCCGGAGGGGTTGCCCACCTCGGTCGCCTCCACGTAATAGCAGAACTTACCATTGGTCGAGGTCTGGTCCTCCACCGGATCCACATAGCTCCATTGGTCAGCAGGCAGCAGCGCGATCTGCTGATAGGGGCCGTCGGCAATGTTGCGGTATAGCGCCTGGGCACCCACTGCGCCGCCCCAAATCCCATAGCCGTTCCAGCTCAGGTCGTTGTAGCCCTCCAGGCGCGGCAACGCACGCAAGTGCATTGTCGAGGCCACGTTGGACACCACCGCTTCCGTACCACAACTATCATCCACGATCACCCGATAACTGTAGCTCCGCTGATCGGCTTCCACGTCCAGATCATTGAACTCAAGCACAGGACCGGCGCCGAAACCGCTCATGGTCGCGATCTCTTCGAACTGTGCTCCGTTGGCCGATCGCTCCAGACGATAGCGGCTCGCCACCGCCGAGGGGTCCACTTCGTCCAAAATGCGGATGTGATCGGCGTCCTCTACCGTGGCTACTTGAACATAGTTGTAGAGCGGGACCGGAGGATAGTCCGTGGTGCGGCACGTCTGGTTGCTCAACGAAGAGACCCCTCCCCCTGACTTGATCGCCTTCACCACGTAGCAGTATTCGGTGAAAGGGAGCACGGCCGCGTGTTGGGCGCTGGTGACGTTGGCATTGAAGGTGCCCAAGAGGAAGACGCTCCCACCGGTCTGCCGCGCATAGACCTCGTAGTTCTGCACATCCCAACCTACGTACGGTGTCCAGTGTACAGTGATCACACCTTCGCATTCATTGTACTCTGTCGACGTATGAACGGTGGTATGAAGCGGAAGGGTGGCACTGGTGTTCGGACTTGCCGGGGTACCGGTCCAGCAGGTATCGAAAGCCGCCAGAGTAAAGGACTCGGCCATGGAGCCTGCGTTGCTCAGCGGGTAGGTATAGAAGGTGGTTCCCTGGCCGTACAGGGTGTCCACGATCAAGTTGCCCAAGGCATCGCTCAGGATCACGATGTACGCATCGGTATCCGGCTCGGGGCTGGGGGCCCAGGTGATGGTGGCCAACCCTGTCGCGGTGTCCACGGACACGGCTGTGATCACCGGAGCGCTCGGCGGGGTGGCGTCCTGGAACACATCGCCATCCCTGCTGCTGAAGGAGTTGCAGAACACCCCGTTCGCCAGGCTCACGCGGAAGGTGAGCGAATCCTCGCAGATCGAGATGGCGTGCTCGTAGTGAAGGGTGTCGGTACCGACCTGTCCGATCAACTGCCAGGAACCGATCGGGTACTCCATCCATAGGTCGTACTCCGTGTCCGCCCCGGGAAGTGGTGGCGTATGCTGGGGGGTCCAGTCCAAAACGGCACTGCCCAGGGGATTGCTCTGTGTGACATCCAGGTGTATCGTACAAACGGTATCACTTGGTATCGAGATGTTCGGTGGGGTGGCCGTGGATACCGTGACCACGTAGTAGCACTGCGGACCCACCACCGCGCCGGCGCCCAGATGCAAATAGGTGGTCTGGCCATAGACGTTCACAGTAGGGGCCAGCAGCGTGTAGGGCCCGCCCAGGCCGCTGCTGTGGTACACCTCGTAATGGTCGAAAATGCTGTTGGGGTCAGGTGGCACCACCCAATTCAAGGTGACATCACCGGCCACGTTCACCGTCGCGCAACTCAATACCGGCGGGTCCAGCACCTGAGCCCCCAAAGGAGCCGCCATACCAAGTAGCGCGAGCAGGGTCCAACGGAGCATGGGGAACGAACGCAACACCTGGGGGATCGTTGTTATGGAGAAGACGTTCATCCTTGCCCTGATGTTGCCGCACGTTCACCTATGTGGTAACGCCCATCCACGCGAACGCGTTCGGCCGCCTCCTGATATTCGCTCAACAAGCGTTCCAGGATCGCCGCCGCAGGCTTGATATCGCGGATGCCCGCGCTCACCTGACCGATCTCCAATTCGCCTTCCTCCAGGTCGCCCTCGAACATGCCACGCTTGGCACGCGCCCGGCCCAGAACGGTCTTCAATTCATCCACCGAAGCACCGCGTTGATACGCAGCCTGGACCTGCGTGTAGAACCCGTTCTTGATCAGGCGCACTGGAGCCAACTCCTTCAGAGTGAGGACGGTACTCCCCTCCGTGGTTTCTGTCACGGCCGTTTTGAAGGCCGGGTGCGCACTGGATTCTTCCGCACACACGAAACGGCTGCCCACCTGCACCCCTTCCGCGCCCAATGCCATGGCGGCCAGGATCGCACGTCCGTCGCCGATGCCGCCGGCCGCGATAAGCGGAAGTTCGACCGCGTCGCGGACCAGGGGGATCAATACCAAGGTGGTGGTCTCCTCACGCCCGTTGTGGCCCCCGGCTTCAAAGCCCTCGGCCACCACAGCGTCCACACCCGCCTCTTCCGCTTTACGGGCGAATTTCACACTGCTCACCACATGTACCACGGTGATCCCACGTTCCTTCAAGCGGCCGGTCCAGGTCGCAGGGTTCCCGGCCGAGGTGAAGACAATGCGTACGCCCTCTTCGATAAGTATGGCCATGTGCTCCTCGATATTCGGGTACAGCATGGGGACGTTCACCGCGAAGGGCCGACCGGTAGCGGCCTTACACTTCCGGATGTGCTCGCGCAACACTTCCGGATACATACTGCCCGAGCCGATCACACCCAAACCACCGGCATTGCTCACGGCCGAGGCCAGCCGCCAACCCGAACACCAGATCATGCCCGCCTGCACAATGGGGTAGCGCACCCCGAACAGCGCCGCCACCCGGTTCGCGGTGCTCGGCATAGAGGCAGGTGTGGAAGACATGCGAAGGGCGCGCGAAGATAACCGTGCCCTCCCGGTCGAAAAGTTGGCAGCTTGTTGATATCCAATGGGTTCATCGGGACGTAAAAGGCCGGACGGAATTTCTATGTTTGCGGGATAGAACCGAAAGGTCCCGACCTCTCCATGCTCCAACGTCTCTTCAACCGCAGCTTGCTCCTGGTCGCCTTTGCCGCTCTGGGGGCGAACACGCAGGCCCAGTACGCCTGGGACATCGGCGTCCACTTGGGGGGTGCCAACTACCTGGGTGAGATGGGCGGCAAAGAACAGACCCGCCGCGATTTCATCTGGGACATGAAGCTCAGCCAGACCCGCTGGGCCATCGGCGTTTTCGCGCGGCGCAAACTGAACCGTTCCTTCTCGCTGAACGCCGGGTTGATGTACTTCCGGATCCAAGGGGCTGACGCTCTTAGCACGAACCCGCAACGCGTGGGCCGGAACCTGAACTTCCGCAACGATATGTTCGAGTTGTACCTGCGGCCGGAGTTCACCATTTTCCAGGACAACGACATCGGTGGCCGGGGTCGCTACCGCACGGATTTCCGCTTATTCATTTACGCGGGTGCAGCGCTTTACTACAGCAACCCGAAAGGCCAGCTCAACCGCGAGGGCGCGTTCTATGCCTTGCGTCCCCTGACGACAGAGTTGAACAACTACTCCCCGCTCGGCTTCGCCATCCCCGCCGGTGTGGGTATGCACATCACCAAAAAGCGCCGCCACCGTTTCGGCTTCGACTTCGGGTACCGTACAACGTTCTCTGATTACATCGATGACGTGAGCACGGATTACCAGGATCCCAGCTTGATGCCCGGTGGCATCGGAGGACTTGCGGATCAACTGGCCGACCAGCACAGTTTCGTGGAAGATGGTGATGGCCCCATTCCCAGTGAACATCAATACGGCTGGGAACCGAAGGATAGCGACGGGAAGCTGAACAAGCGCGGCGACCCCACGCACAACGACAGCTACCTCATGGTCACGCTGACCTATAGTTATGTGCTGAAAGGTCAGTCCAACTTCTATCGCCAACGGTACAGCTGGATCCGCGGCAAGAAGCGCATCGGCCGGAAGAGCCGGGCGAAGTTCTAGCGCGCCCTCATCCTTCGCCTTCGCGTAGCCGCTTCGGCGGAGCAAGGCCAACCCCGCTCATCGTCTTCGCCAAAGGCTACGACGACCAAAGCAAGGAGAAGGGCTTCCTGAGATCTGTGGGAAGGGGGCTTCGGCCCCCTTCCTCTTGAACGCCGTTCTATCAACAGCGGCTTGGCGCTCATGGAAGATGCGCTAGCGCGACGGCCGCATGGTCAGTCAAGGCACAAGGGCCTCGATAGCCGGAGATCGAGCTTCGCCGAACGTATCCGCCGTGGGCGGCTCCGGACCCGGTATAAAGCGAACGGCCCCGAGACGATCGGGGCCGTTGCTGTGGATGTGTTCTGGCGCTTAGCGGGCCATCGCCTGGGCCGGGTCGCTCAGCGGGCTTTCGCCGGCCGTGCCTAGGGCCTTAATCCGGAACCAGTGTGTGGAACCGCTGGCGAGCCCCTGCTCCAGGTGTTTGCTCTTGGTGGTCATCGCTACGAGTTTCCACTCGGCCTCGACGGCGGGATCGCTGTCGTTGCGGTACACCTCATAGAGCCGAGCACCGTACACCGGGTCCCAGTCCGTGGCGATCTGGCCTTGGAATTCGGTCAGGTCCGCCCGCAGGTTACCGGGGGCGAGCAGCTCCCCGATGGGGCTGCCACGCCTTCGCACGTCGAAGCCCGCGCTGCGGATCTTCACCTCATCCGCCCCGGCGATGCTCACCACATAGCCCGCCAGTTGGGTGATCACCTCGTCCAAGTCCGCTTCGGCCTCGTTCTTGGCGAAGGTCACCGACTTGCCGCCGTCAAGCGCGGCGGCGATGGCCAATTCCAGGTTTTCCCGGGCGGTGTCCAATGCAGCAAGCGTGGGCACCGGGGTGGGGAAGGTGGCATTGCCCGTCATCTTCCCGCCGATGAACACGGCCTTGGCCACTTTGTCCAGTGCCGTGAGGCCATCCAATCCGATCTTGATACTCGTCATTGTTTTTGTTGTCGGGGAGTGGTTTGCCCCTCCGGATATATCAATGCCATGGATCGCCTGTTATTGCTGGTAATATGTGATTTAACAGTTGTTTACAATTGGCGTTCTACACGTCTCGTTACCGTTCTTCGGTCGGTGAATACCTATCCATCCTTGTTCGATAACGTTCCATGCCGCTTATGTACCGTTGCTGATATCGTGATCTTCCCCGGAAAACGCGCTGAAAGGGAATCGTTCTGTTGCTAGCCTATATAGGTTCGTGTCTAACCGATATAGGTTTGGGCCGGAGTTCATTCAGAATGCCACCGGCCGGTTCTCCTTTGTCCCAAAGTGGTTCTCCTTGGCCCAGGAATGGAACCGGTCCAGGGCAAAGTGGTTCCAGTTCAGCCTGAAACTGATAAGGAATGGCCTGAAACGAATGCACTTTACGCTGCACCTGATAAGGAATGCGCCGGACCTGATAAGGAATAGGGCGGAGCGGTTCTCCTTTGCTCGGGAGCTGATCAGGAACTGGACAAAGTGGAATAGGAACGGCCAGAACCTGTTCCACTTTGCTCCAAGGCTATTGCACCCCAAGGCAAAGGACATCCCGTCCAAGGCGGACCTGTTCCGCTTGAGAACGAACCTATATCGCCGGAGAACGGAACGCATTCCTTTTTAGAGCATCTTCTGCTCCAGAACTGTGACGTGGGTCCCGACCCGGTAGCGGACGTTAACCCCAGCAATGGATGGCCATGCATGCCTGGAGCATCGCCAGGCATTTCGAGTAGCAAATGGTCCGCCGGGCGAGGCGCTTCAATTGGGTTCGCAGGGTCAGGTTATGGCGCTCGATGCGGTTGATGCCGAAGCCCTTGACATGGTGGAGTTCCGTTGGGACCAGATAGCGGTAGAGGTCCAGGCCATCCGTTCCGATGTGCTTCGCGACCGCTAGCAGCAGGGTATCCACCAGTGGCCGCAACACGCGTTTGCTCCGGGCGCCCACGCGCAGGACCACCACCCGTCGGTCCTTCTTGTCCAGCGCGTAAGCCACCCATACCCGGTTCTTTTTGCTTCTTACATAGGTGGCCAGTTCGTCCACCTCATAGCTGCGACCCTTTGGGATGGGTCCGGGTCCCAACCCCGAAGCGATGCGTCGGATCCTGGCGATCACCGTGGTGGGTGAGATGCCCAACATCCGCCCAATGCTCCGGATGCCGCACCCTTCTTTCACGCAGGTGGAGATCCGCTCGTCCATGCCGGTCGCCCATGCCTTGTAGCGGTAGGTGGCCTGGTAGTAGCGCCCGCAGGTTTTGCAGTACAGTACCTGGGCACCGGCCCGTCGACCTCTGTTAATGCAGATCCCTCCGCAATGGTGGCAGGTGTTCATCGGCTTGTGTTGCGGCCCGAATGTCGCGTCGTGCTTCGCTCCCCACCACCGCGCGACGATCTGTAACACGAAAGGAGGGCGGGCACCGGTACGGCCCGAAGAACGGCTTAGCGCGGCACTTGGGGTACTTGGACATCTTGTCGTACCACACCGTCCAGCTGGGCGGATCGACTGACGGTCAGTACTTTATGATTCCGGAAAATGCCGACGCGACAGTCTGGTACACTACCTTAGAACGCTGACGCGACAGTCTGATACACTACCCGCCATTTCAGGGGCATCCTACTTTCTGCCCTTTTGACAACCACTAGGCGATTTGTGCAGTCTTTCTAGAACAGCAATGTTGTTGCTCGTCGGAGAATAAAGATGAATGCACTTTGCCTCACACTTCAGCTTGATCTTCTCATAACCTGTATGGGCATTGAACGATGTGTCAGACAACGTCCAGTGAACAAACCCATTAGGGCTAAACAATTCATACAACTGGTAGTCAACCTCCTCTCGCAGTAGCCTCATCGTTGATCCGTATTGTGGAGAACCCTCCGATGAGACGTAACGATATCCGCCGAAGACAACTATCGCTGTTTGGAGTTGAGCCGTTGACAAATACATGTTCTCTAGACATGGATCAACTGGTTGAACCGCAGATGTCAACGTGCTATCCCAATGAAAAAGCGCTAACCGCGCGTTGCTCGCACTTACGTCCTGATCATGTGTTCGGATAGATAGCACATACGCACGTTGCGTTGTAATCGTGTCCAGGATCTGGAACGGACAACCATCCTGTGCCATCGAAGCACAGCAAAAGATGACCGGCAATGCCAGCATCAACGTTCTTGTTCGGATCTGTATCATTTAGGCTTCGTAGTAACCGTTCCCTCAACCTTATGCCCTTCGGGATTTGTGACTTCCACATTCGCCTTTTCAAGAGGTGCAGTCGGTTTGGTCATATCTCCCTTACCAAAGGCAAAGTCAAGTATTTGCTGTACATTCTCAGTAGTTACTTCCGATTCGCGAGTGATTGTTGCTGCCAAATCTATCTCCTGCATTATCCCGGATTCGAAATGCCCGAGGTTTAGGGGGTGTCCCATTTCATGCGGCCCAAAATCGCGCAAGTGTTCCCGCGCTTTTGAGTTCGCGCGGGATCACTTGTGCTTTCGATGAGCATCCCACGCTATGCCGTCCATTGATCTCCCGAAGTCTGTGACTTCGCCACCTCACGCTTCTTCCAATTGGAGCAGACCGGGCTCATACGCTGAGGAATAAAGGTAATCCTCCGCCTCGGCCACGAACCCCTCTTTCACCGGGTTCTGCCGGATGTACTCGGTCACTCGCTCGACTTCCTCTGTCCGTTCCAACTGTAAGGGTTGGTTGTTCTGCTGCCACACTTGATAGGTGGTGTTGTTGCTGTTCTGTTCACCGGCCTCTCGGAAGGTCTTCAACAACCATTCCCGCCGGCTTTCCTGCGGATGCTGTTCAATGGCCTTGACCAACTGCTTGGCGGTGTACTTCTTCAGGTCGCGTAAGATATCGGATAGACCGCTGGTGCCATCAGAGCTCACCAGCAGATGCACATGGCTGGTCATGATGACCCATTCGTAGATCAGCAGACCTTTCTCCGTCTGGCAATGCTTGAGGCTATCGACGATGATGTCCTTGTATTCCCGCCGGGTGAACAGATCCATCCAGCCCACCGTAGCGAAGGAAACGAAGTACAGCCCTTGAGGATCGTGGATCCGGTACTTGCGGCTCATCTCCTCGGAAGTTAAGCCGTGTGGGCCAGTTGCAAACTGGCCGGAGATCCCGATCACGATATCGGTTCAGGCACAAGTGACCGGCCTACCCTCGCTCACCTACCACCCACGCCGAACACTTGCGCCATTTTGAGGGGTAGTAAAAGATGTCCACGTTCTGCACGCCCATGTAGTTCGTCTTCGCTTTCAAGTAGTGGTCCATGATCGATGTGTTTCGGATGTAGATGGTGGCGTGCTCTTGCAACGCCAGTGCGAGTTTACGGATCGACAGCTATGCGCACGAGACAGGGCTACAGCCCCCAAAGACAGGTGACCTCGTTGATCTGGTACTCGGTGGTGTTGCGGGAGAAGTGATGAAGCAATTGATGGCTACCATCGACACGGCGGAGATGCACGCAATGGAACTCCGGGGATGCCCCACCTGTATTGAAGGCTAGGAGTGTGTCACGGCCTACACGAGCCATGAAAACGAACTTGGAATGAGGTAACTCCCATCTGGTTACGTCCTTGCGATTGTAGTTATCCGTGTTATTCTTCAAGTACAGGTGCGCAACGTACTTGTCGTAGTAATTCCGGTTCAGACGTTTGATCCGTTTGTATGTGAGGCTTGACGGCAAGACCTCACGCCTATACAACTGGTCAACCAGTGTATAAAGCGATGAGTCGGTATCTGCCCAAGCAGAATCAACCAAAAGAGGTGCTGTAGTCTGGGCGCTAACCTGAGCACTTCCGACGACCACTCCGAACGCAGCTATGAGCAGGAAGAACAACCTCATCATCATTTGAGCTTCTCCGCTGCTTTGCGCCCCGTGGGTGTCGATACATCAGGTTCAGTGCTGCTAGGGGAGGTCGATTTGTAGTTGTAGCCCCCGACAGCCTTTTCCTCTGTCTCCGTCGTTCTGGGCATGCCGTTGTCCCCTTGGTTGTTCATCTCCTGCTGCACAGGCGTCTCCCACTCCGGCACAATCTGGTCATGATTGGTACCGGTGCCCTGGTTCTTCTCTTCCGGATGAAGCACGTCGTAGTAGAAGTGGCCGATCTCGTGTGAAAGTGCTGATGTCGGCGATGACGTGCTGATCACGTTCCCGTCTGCATCTAACTCCATCCCGGCCATTCTCGGATCTACATAGATGTGATTGGGCGCACCGGGCTCCGTCATGTTATCCGCCGACCAGAAGTGCCAGAAATCACCTGTGTTGTCGGCAGGTACTCGCTCTGCATCTGTCCTTAGCTCAAGAGTCTTATCGGATGTGACCACTTCCTCAAAGGCTGCTCCTTTAACCTTGGCAATGTCGTTGAGCATGGCAATGCTCTCTTTGACACGTCGAGCGGTGAAGATTCCTGGCTTCATGCCGATAGTGTACTTCCTCGCCCGTCCATTATGGACGATGAGGATTTCCCGACCATTGGGGTCCAGAGCGTAGATCGGACTATTCCCAACGAAGGCGTACGGCGATATGGACGCGTACTTGTGCGCATACGGATCGATACTCAGCCATCTAGCGGCTCTTGGGTCGTAGATCCGATCCCCGAAGTCGTAGCTCGTTCCAGTGGCCCCATATACCTCATCATCCTTCTCAGCTCGATTGAAGCCGAACCTGTAGCTGTCGCTGCTGTAGTTCCTTCCGGGCAGCAGGGACCCGAACGGCTCATACCCTTGTGCACTCAGCACCTGCGCTTCGTGCGGCGCACCGTTCCCTATCAGCAATCGGCCGGTTACCACCGTGCCCACATTGCCTAGGTGATCGATCATTTCATACTGCAGCCTACGATCATCCGCGGCCTGGGTCATAGGAATAGTCGGCGGAGGAATGAACTCCACCTCCTCCACATATCGGCCCAAGCGGTTGCTACCGTAGAGAGCGCGCTCCTTCAGCGTAAAGTTGCCTCCACCGGGTTCGTGGCGATAGATAGCCATCACATTGCCTTGGGCGTCCCACACGTAGTGCTCGCGGATCAAGTTCCCACCCGTGCCGATCGTCTTCTCCGTGCGCTGGCCGTCGGCACCGTAAGCAAACTCCAAGGGTTCCAGTGGGCTGCCGCCTGGACGGGTTACCGCCTTCACCTTGCCGGCCACGGTCCAATCAACCCCACCGATCTCGTTGAGGTCATCACGGATCAAATTGCCCAACTCATCGTAGCCATAGTTATTGGCCGTATTGATCGTGAGCAGTGCATCATCCTGGTCGGTGATATCATCGTCCTGATAGGGATAGTCCTCAAAACCATCGTCGGTTTCGTTCACGATCAGGTTGGCGTCATCCTCCTCGTCGATCACCTGGTAGAGCCGGTTGCGCACCAGCGCGCCGTCGTTCTGGTACCTGTAGAGGAGTTCATCATAGATCACCCCATCCTGGTCGAAACGTGTCGCCCGGTCGATATTCCCGTTCGCGTCGTACTCATAGGTGCTCAGGTATTTGTCGGCATCCTGGCCGGTAGGCGGTGTAAGCACCGTCCAGTCGTTGCTCGTCGCAACAAGTCCAGCCCGTGTACGCATCTGGCGCAGTCGGTTCAGCTGGTCATAGCGGTATAGTCCAGCTAATACCTGACCTACCTCGTTCGTCGTCCCTTGCCATCCGCCCACACCGAACGGTTCCAGGCTGTTCACCGTCGTTGCGATGTTCCCATTGTACAACGGGTGCCAATCAGGCCAGGCGAAGTTCTGCGGGGCGAATGGCCGATGGAACGTTGCATTGTCCCAACGTGCATTGTCCGTCGCGCGGTAATCATTGCCGTGGTACGTCAGGCTCAGGCCATAGGCATCGCGGCCCACCAGATCATTGTCGAGTCCACTGCCCACTACACCATCCAGGCCCATGTCGTTGTCCGGCGTCAGCAGCTCGCTATTGATGCCCTTGAGCCAGCCTTGCAGGGTGTAGGCATAGTCCATGCCCTGCACCTTCTGTTCGCCCAACTCCGTGCGTTGCAGCGGACCGTGCGGGTAGTAGAAGTATTCCGCGTCGGTATGGTATAGGGTATTGTCCAAGCTGGTCTCCACCTTGGTGATACGGTTGTCCGCGTCGTATTCGTATTTGTGGTAGAACTGGTCGGCGTCGCCTTCCTGGTACTTCACCTGCAGCACGTTGCCGCTGATCAGGTCGTAGCGGTACTTCATCCGCTTCCACCGCATGGGGTCCTGGATATCATTGGCCAAGTCGATCGCCATCTGCGGATGGTCCTGCAGCAGATCGTCCACGTTGCCATGGATATCATAACTGTAATGCGTGGCATGGTCGTAGTCTGTGGCCTGCCCGTCCTCTTGGAAGGTCGTGCTCGCCACGCGCAGGCGCAGGTTGCGCTGCTCGTAGTTCGAGGGCAGCCCGAACGCTGTGACCTCCTCATCGTAATAGGTGCGCGTCACCTCCCGGCGCGTGCGGCCGGCCACCCAGGCCGCCAGCATGTTCGGCTCGACCACGTTCGGGTTCTCCACACCGCCCACCTCATAGCCCAGCTGCGCCTTCCAGCCGTTCGCATCGAAGATGTCGGTATTGTCCTCCGTCACTTCACCGGCTTCCACTACCCGGCCCAGGTCATCGTACAGCGAATAGCTGAAACGCTGCGGTTGAGGTGTGACAGCCGTGAGGGGTGCGCGCTGCTTACTGTTCTGGCTCAATACAATGCGCCCGAGCGCATCATACCAGAAGCGCTGGCTGAAGAGCCCGCTCTCATCGTTCACGATGCGCGCGAAGTTCTCGTCCGGCGCGTAGGTGCCCGCATAGAAACCGTGGTAGCGATCACTGAAGCCGATGGTGGTGAGATCGATGCTTCCGATCGTGCCCTGGCCGGCGAGGCCATCATCGATATCGTCTTGCAGGGCATCCCACGCCAGGGTGCTGAAGTCCGGAGTGGTGACAATGCTGTTGGTGCGTGCCACTTCCCCATCATTGCCCACGGCATAGCCCGCCACATGGTCGTGGAAGAAGAGGGCGTTCACGGGGTCCACTAGTGTGGTGCAGTTCGGATGCGATAGCCATTGGGTGGTGGGTTCATCCCAATAGGTGCGGATCATATTCCCGCCGAAACCGGCGAGCAGGAAACGGTCCTGGTCCAGATAGCGCGGGAAAGACCATACCGCATTGAGGCGCGGACCGAAGGCCGTGCTGGTCCAAGAGCTGCCGCCGGGATCGCGTTGGTAGTAGATGCCGTTACCGCCATTGTGCCCCACGATCACGCCCGCCCCACTGGGCGAGATGGCCACGCCGCGCAGCGATTTGCCGGAAAGACCGGTGATGATGGAGGCCACGTTCACCCCGTCCAGGGAGCAGGCGATCGCATCGCCCACAGTGACGGCATTCCCCGGCGCGGTGGTGTACACATCGTGCAAGGCCGCGTTCGCCATTGCCGAAGAGGTCGGCACAGCCTGCCAGGTAGTGCCGCCGTCGGCAGTATGGCGCACGATGCGCGCATCGCCCACGGTATAACCATCGCTGCCGTTGGCGAAGTGGATGCCGTTGAGGCGCGGGGTGAACA
Organism: Flavobacteriales bacterium; assembly: GCA_017987895.1. Lineage (GTDB taxonomy): Bacteria > Bacteroidota > Bacteroidia > Flavobacteriales_F > PHOS-HE28 > PHOS-HE28. Next base: position 12,907 of record JAGNSU010000023.1, read on the forward strand.
CATCGGGGATCGCGATGCGCGTGGTGGTCATCACGCGATGCACCATGCTTTGGCCACCCACGGCCATCACATCGTTGCTGCCCGGCCGCGGGGCGAGCCCGTTCACAGCACCACCGTTGAAAGGCAGCACGGTGTAGGCAGCGCCGGAGGTCGGCGCATAGAGAATGGAACCATCCGGCGTGCCCAATGTCCTCGCACTACCGTTGTTCACGGCGATGGAGAGCACCGTGGTGGAAATAGGCAGCGTGTGCGAGGTGACGGCCGCCATGGGGTTGGTCAGGTCCAACATGAACACCGTGCTACCCTCGCCCACACATACCACAAAGTAGGGATTGTGCATGGCGGCATCGAGCAGATCATCGAACGCGGGGGAAGGAATGGCGTTCCATTGGGAACCATCGTTGTGGTACACCAAGCCTTCCTCACCCACGGCCACCTTGCCATCATCCGTAATACCGTAAAGACGCAAGGGCTGCACTTTTTTGCTTTGATCGGTCCAAGTGCTGCCTGGTGCGTTCTGGATCGCGCCGGCGAGACCTGCTTGCACCAGGGTACCTCCGCTGAAGGCCATGGTCTGCAGATCCGCCAGGCTGCCGGTCGACGGCCAGATAGTGGGGGCCACGAGGATGGGGAAGCTCGTCAGATCGAGCACTTCCAAGTCGCTCGTCGTCTCTGCGGTGATCGCGGCATCCGCATCAGGCTGTGCCAGGATGGGAACGTATCCGGTGCCCACCCCTGTCAGTGCCTGCGCAGGCCCGACGGGCAGGAGCGCCGCATCGAACCGCTCACCGGTATCATCCACCACCACGGCGTTCACTTGCACGCCCGGATCGGCATGCGCGGCGATCGCCAAGATGCCGTCGCCGCCGGTGGTATGCGTATTCGCCCAGGTAGCCGCTGCGGGTACCGCGTTCGCGCAGAAACGCAACGTACCATCATCGCTACCCACCACCAAGCGCAGCACCGCGCCATCCATGCCCGCCCAAACACTGGTGTGTTCCACTGTAGCGCCGTTCATCAGCGTGCCGATGTCCGTGGTCACCACGTTGGTGGTGCTCATCATCACCCGCACCACTTGACCGTCCTTGCCCACGGCGATCAGGTGACTGCCATCGTACGCATGGAAGTCGTTCAGGTCGTGATGCGGCTTGCCCTTCGCCACCCAAGTATTGCCTCCATCGAAGGAGGCGCGCAACACACCGATGTGGAAGGTTCCGAACTGATCGGTGCTGTCCATGATCGCCACGGCTACACTTTGCGTGTAGAAATGCAGATCCCAGAAATCGTCCTTGTGGCCCGTGGCCACCATGCGCCACTCATCGCCGTTGTCATCGCTATAGAGCAGCACGCCTCGCTGGCCACCCAGCCAAACCTCGTTCGTACCGAGCGTGGCCATGGCCTTATGATCCGAGGCCATGCGGCCACGCATTCCAGTGGTGGTGGACCAACTCGTGCCCGTGCCCGTGAGCACCGCGCCGTTCAAGTCATCATCATCAATGGCCGTGGCGCAATAGGTGCTGCCATCCAGACCGATGCCCGTGAACGCCTGGAAGTCCGCAGGCGTATTCGCCGTCACGCTAACGCCACCATCCGTGGTGTATCCGCTCCATGCATCCCCTCCCGTGCTGCCCACCATCACACCATCATCATCATTCTCGAACATCACCCCGCGCAGGGCGATATCGTGCGTGAGGTTGGCTGTTGGCCGGAGGTCCCAATTGTTGCCGCCATCCTCCGTGCGCAGCAAGCTGCCCTGGTCGCCCACGCTGTAGCCCACGCCCGCGCTGGGGAAATGCACATCGTGCAGGTCCAGCCCCAGCAGACCGGTCTTGCGGTGCCAGGTGGCACCGCCATCGGCTGTGCCATACACATAACCGCGGGTAAGGCCGCTGATGTCGCGGTAGCCGCTCAAATACCCTTGTCCTCCCGGCTTGAACCAGCTGTCCGTGACCTGCAGGAAAGCCGGCAGGCCACTGGTGAGCGAGGGTTCCCAGATCTTCATATCGTCCTGGTCCGGCATGGCCGAACGCGTGGGCTGCCCCAGGGAATTGTACAGATGGTCACTCGCCATCCGGTGCCCGGTGAAATAGGTATGCGTGCCGTTCAGCCTGTCATCGGCTATTCGAAGCGCGTCCGGGTCCAATGAACTGGTGAAGGTGGGGAGGGCCACGCCCGCCGGGGGCACGGTGCGCACCAGGTTACCGGCCTGGTCGTAGTAATAGAGCGTGAAGTGATGCTCCTGGTCGGTGAACTGCATGGTGAAGCTCTCGAAGGCCTGCATGCAGGTGGAATCATACAGCTCGGTGACGTCCTGCGTCAGCGTATCCAGGTATTGGTTGTACCAGGTGGTGGCGTTCAGGTGCAGGGTGTTCAGCAGGTCCATGATGCAACCTGAATCGGGGTCGATCGTGGTATTGATCTCCCCGATCACGGGGTAGAGCACCGGATCGCAGGGCACGGGCTCTTCGCACCAGCGAATGAGCATCAGGATGCGTCCCGCTTCGAGTTCATCTCGATGTGCATCGAGGTCGGCGAAGACCACGGAGAGGTGGGCCAGATAACCCTCCACGCAATAGCAGAGCTCGTTCGGCGTGAAGAGGGAGGCATCGGCGAACTGGAACTGGAAGTTCGTGTTGTTCGCCGCGTTGTACGCCTGCAGGATCGGCTGCAGGCTGATCAGGGTCTGCATGTACTCGGTGTACAGCTGCTCGCATTCGGTGGGATCATAGCCCAGGCACCATTCCTTGATGCAGAGCGGTTTGTCCTGCGGCATGGGGATCTGCGGGTGCCAGTTGATGTACACCTGCAAATAGGCGATGTACGCTTCGGCACATTCGCAGAAGCCCTCTGCGATGAAGGAGGCGCAATCGCGCAGATCGCAGGTCTTCAATGCATGGTGCGTGGCATAGTAATAGGCCGAGGTATCGTAGGCGGCCAGGGCGTCCAGTACCGCGTCGAACAGCAGGCAGCAAGGGTCTTCGGTGGGGTTGCAGAACTCCTCGATGGTGACGACGTCCGGCAGCGGTTCTTGTCCCAACTTCCAAGCTAGATACGTTTCCAGGTAGGCCAGATATTCTTCCACGCATTCGCACAAGCCGGCTGCCATGAACTCCTCGAACGACTTGTAGTGGTTCGGCAAGCCGATGTGTGTGAAGGCGTAGTACGCGCTGGGCTGATGGTATTTGTCGAGCATCTCCAGCCAGAGGAGATAGAGCCGTTGGCATTCGCGCTCATCATCGATCAGGGCCTTGGCCTGGCCCGCCTCTTCATCGTCCTCCGGGCACAGTTTCAGGCGCGGCAGTTCGCCGGGGCAGGGCAGGGTATCGTTGTAGAAAAGCTCCAGATAGGCCGCGAGAACGGCCATGCCCGTATCGGAGCAGCAGAGATTGGCGGCGAGGAAATCCTCATAGCTCACCAAGGGGGAATAGATCGCATAGCCCGGGCAGCGCGTGGTGCTGTCCGCATTGTGTGCTTCCAGCCAGGCGTAGGCCACCAGGTATTGCTCGGTATAGATGTCAGCGCACGGATCGGTGGGCGCGCCCTGTTGCGCTATGTATTGCACCAGTCCTTGCGGCGGGGTATTGCTCGGGTAGCGCTCCACGAGATCGTTCACGTATAGCCGCGATACATCCGCCGCCAGCAATTGCTTGAAGGTGCTGTCCGCGACGGCCGTGATCGTCGGCTTGCTTAGCGCAGTAGCTCGCGTGTTATAGTCGGCGACCGCGTTCTGGTACGAGGTGTATTCCTCGGTCACGTTCACCGAGCCGCTGTATTCCACCGTGAAGGCGCTCGGCTGGTAGAGCAGGTCCTCCTTGTCCGCCACGGGCTGGAACCCATCGATGTACTTGAGGTAGGAACCCAGGATATGCTGGAAGCCCTTCGCCCGGAAGCTGGGGTAGTCCAACGGATCCATGTAAAGGCTGTCGCTGGGGATATAGCCGAAGCGCTGGTTGAGGCCGGCCACGGCCGTGGTGTATTCCGCGTATTTCGGCCACATGAGGTCCTCGTGGACGAGGCCCGCTTCGATCATCTCTTCATCGCTCATGCCGTATCGCGCGGCGATGGGCTGACCCTCACCCTCGCCGCTCATGGCGCCGCTATCCGGCATGCAGGGCTCGCAGGGCATCAGGTCCATGCAGGTGGTCACTTCCAATTGGCCGGCCACGCTTCCGCCTACCATCAGGTCCACGATGAAACTGTGGTACGCGCCAGAGGGCTGGTCGGGCGTTCCGGTGAACTCCGCATCGCCGAACGCATCGATCGGCACCTGCCAGCTACCTGTGAATTCGAGCGTGAGACAGTCGTCCAGGGTCCAGGTATCCGTGCCGTTGTTCCAGCTGCCCAGCAGGCAGGAGACACCGCCGCTGGTCCATGTCGAATCACAATCCGGCACCAGGCTGCTCAACAGGCTCTGCGTGATATGCGGGCTTTCGGCCAGATCCAGCTGGCTCAGGTTCACACCGGGATCGGTGAGCCGCTCTTCCAGCACCGCTAGCAGATCGGCGTAGCTCACATGGCCCATCGTCTGGCAGCCCACCGGATCGGGCAAGTCGCATTCGCCCGCAGGCAACGGGGTGAGCACGCCACCTTCCTCCCAGAACAGGGCACCGCTCAAGGTGGCCACCAGCACGCCGTTGTTGTCCAGCAGGTCCACCGTGAAGAAGTTCTCGTAGTTGCTGGTGATGTTCAGCAGGCTGGCCGTTTGCGCCAGGTAGTAACCCACGGGCTGCGCATCGGGCTCGGTGGTCAGGTCGTCCAGCCGTAAGAAGACACCGGCTTGGGCGGTGTTGCTCAGGATCAAGGACGGGCCTCCGGGAACATAGGACCATTGGAAGGTGGGGCTCGCCGCGAAAAGGCCAGAGATACTGGGATGGATTTGCGCCTGCATGGTGCTGCCACCTCCAGGAATTTGCGTAGTGGACAGTGGCACGCTGGCGGACTCCAGATGGTTGCCATAGGCCAGCATGCTCATCAGGCTCTCCAGGTGCAGGGCGAACTCATTGGGTTCGCAGGTGCGCGGGAAATTGCACGGCCACAATTGGTATTGCTCGCACATCACCCCATCGATCTCTTCGAGCTGCGTGACACCGTCCGCATCCATGTAGTACACCCCGATGCGGAAGTGCCCCACGGGCATCTGCTCGGTGATGTTCGCTACGTAGATGATCGAGTTCCAGTCGAAGCCCACAGTGGGCTCCTGCAAGGTGACGGTGCATTCCACCGACATGTCCCAGTTCTCATCGATCGCGATCTCCAGATCATTGCCCCCCGTTAAGTGAGCATCGATCTCACCTGGGATCGCCGGTGCACCGCCTTGCAGGTCGTTAAGCGCGAACTGGATCGCGGTCCACGCGCCGGAATGTTCCAGGCTGTCCTGGTCGTTGGTGGTGAGGAAACGTTCGTGCGTGATGATCTCGTTGAGGAATTGCTGCCAGGCGGATCCCAAGGGGCATTGACCCGTGGTTAAATAGATCTGATAGGCGGCATCCGCGGCGGACATGTCGCTGCCCTGGATCTGCGAAGGCTCCTCGAAGCGGCGCACCTTGTCATCGAAGTATTGATAGCTGTAGTGGCTGCACACCTGGCACCAGAGGTTGCGCGGCTGCTGGAGCCAGTTGGTGAGGAAATTCCAGTAACTGTTGCTGCCCCACCAATTCCAGAAGTAGGGGTATGGCGCGCCCATCTTGTTCCACCAAGTGCTGGTGGACTCCTCCCCGATGCAATAGTTCAGGCCCGGGCACTCGCACGTGCGCACGTACTCGTTCGCGCGGTTCTTCTGCACGATGTACTTACGGCTGAAATACATGTCCCGCACCCGGATCCACCAGGCATCGCCCTCGGTGCTGCCCACAATGATCGTATTGATGTTCGCGCAATCCGTCCCCTGGATGTTCCCAAGACATCGCACAATGCTCAGTGCGATCTGGCCCAGGTTGTACATGGTGCCATTGATCTCTGAGAAATTATCGCACTTGTACTGCAGGTCTTGCGCCCAGTCGTCCGCAGGCGTTACGAAAGGGTCCACGTTCCACAGGTTCACAGATTGCACCTCGAGCGATCCGTTCATCGTGATCCAACCCAATGCCTCCGCGGCGGTCAACGTTGTGCAGGATCTGAGCTTCGCATCAAAGTCATCGCTGGTGACGATGTTCAGCGGGTCCGTGTTCATCGGCCCGTAGCTCTTGCAATCCTGGTAATAGCAATACTCCGGGTGGAAGCGCACTAGGGAGCGCTCGAAGCCGGGCTGCCAGGCGATGTTCACGAAGTCGGTCACGTCGGCAAGGAACTCCGGGTAGGTGTACCACAGCGGTCCATCCGGGGTCGCGTGTGTGGGATCGATGATGGGCGGATCATAGACATTGGGACTTAGCTCTATCAGCCACACTTTGGTGCGATCACCGTTCATATCTCGGTACTGCTCGTGGGTGGAGCCATCCGGCTCCTTGAACCACGGTTGCCGCCAAAGCACTTCGTTCTCGTCGATCTGCCGATACGCTGGGGAGTTATTGTTCCAATACGGTCGTGCCAACAGCCGCTCCGAACCTGTCCCACCATAGAGCACAGAAGTAGGATCGGTAACCACCACGTTCTGGTTGGCGTCCAGGGTGTACTCGCAATACTGTCCATGGCGCGACATATCGGTCACCATGTTGCGGTAGGCCACCTGGCACCAGCTCTCCTCGGCGCACATCTCATCGCAGAAGGTGAGGTAAGCGTAATACTCCGCCTCGTTGCTCTCTGGATTGGTCAGCAGGAAATGCTGCAGGGTGCCCAAGGCGGTATAGCAATCGGCGCAATCCACCGTGCAATCGGTTAGATCCACCTCTCCTTCCAAGAGGTCATAGAAGTAGTCGAAGTCGTGAACGCAGGTATTATAGTCCGGATCGATCAAGCGCTCCACATAAAAGTCTCGTGCCGGATCATGAACGCGCAACACTTTGGTGAGCGTCCACTCGCCCTCGGTCAGCGGGACTGTCACCGGGTCTGGCGAAAATTCAAAACTTGTCGGGTCCATGTTGCACTCGAACATCAGCGCCTCATTACCCAGGTTCAGCTCTCCTACGATCCCCTGTTGCAGTGTTGTCGTCACCCCGCATTCATCCGTGAGGAGGATATCCAACTCATACACGCAATGCACACAGAGATCATTACCGAGTGTATCGGCCCAGCAATCGTCCGTGAGCAGGATGCTGCTCATACGATAGTCGAAGATGTAGTCACCTCCACATGCCACTGGGATCGTGGTACTGAAATAAAGCTGCGGTCCATCGGGCCGCCGTTGATTCAAAGCGGGGGATAAGTTGGACAGGCCATTGAACAGGTCCGTGGTCAGTTCCACTTCATTTGCCGGCAGCGGTTCCATCCCCGGTGGCGCATCGCAGGTCAAGGAGGTCGCCACCGTACGGCCTGCGATATCGGTATAAGTTACCGACCATTGTTTGTTCGGATCGCGCTGCACGGTCTTCTGATAGTGGTGCGCGTACCCAGCCTCACTGCCGAAGAGCCGGTCCAGCTGGATCTGCTCGGGCTTCCCGTAATAGATCCTGGTCTCGTGATCGGCGCCCAGTTGCAGGTCGGGGCCTACCCCACCCTGTTGCCGCAAGCGACCTGTCTTATCACGCGTAAACTCCTTCTGTGCGTAAGGGCGCTTGTCCGCCGCAGGCAGGAAAGAAGGCGCCGGTACGATAGGATCGGTCGCATTGGGATACGACTCGGAGTAATAGAACTCGGCCCCGCTCTCATTGTTCAGATCGGGTCCCTCCACTTCGCAGCCATCCGGTCCGGTGCCCGGCACGATGTCATGCCAGTCCAAGGTCTGCGCAGCGCCCCCGTTATCGGCCATGTTGAAGTCGGGGTAGTACTTGATCGGCGCCCAATCCACATTATCCAAGGGATCGCAATCGCCCGTCACCATAGGCACGGGTAGGATGTCGACGGCGGGCCGGCCGATCGCATCGTACACGCTCTCGCCGATGATCGGCACCATGAGCGAGTTGTTGCGCGTCACCACTTGGCGACTGCGCGAGGTGCCATCCGCATAGGTCATTACTTCCTTGCGCTTGCCCTCTTCGGCGAAGGAGCTGGTGGCCTGCCAGTTCTTTTCGCGCTGGTGGCCGGTGACGTGCTTGGCATATGTCGGGTATGGTCCTTCCACATCGCCGTCCTGGTCAGCACCCGCCCATACCGTGTAAATGGGAACCTCTGGTTCCATCGGGTCACGGCCTACGCCACGCACCCGGAACACGATCCAGCCGCGATCATACAAGAGCGGTATGCGGTAGGACGTGTTCGGTGTGGTGATCCGCGTGGCGTTGTTGTGGAGGTCGTAGAAAATGGCGGTCCGTGGGCGCTGCGTCCAATCGTTCCACGAGGGTATCTTGCTGTAGTCATCCACCCAGGTCCACTCGAGCTGATATTCCACCATGCCCGCAAGGGTACCCCAGGTTACCAGCAGTTCATCCGCTTGGGCCTCGGTATCCCCCGCACAACCCTGGTAGCTCGCGCCGAGGTTCGGCGGAGGGATGTTCAGGTTCACGTTCCGCACATTGTACCAGCGGATGCGCAGGTCGAAGAACATCCCGAGCGGTAGTTCCGTGGCGGTTTGGTAGCCACTGCCGGTGTTCACCTGCACGTTGTCCAGGATGAGTTCCATGCGATGGGCATCGCTGGCCATCCAGGCATCGGCGTTCGTAGCGTCGAGGTCCGGATCCAGACCGGTTACGCTGATGCCATCCTTGCGGATCCCGATCTCCAGGTCCACATACACCAGTTCGGTCTCGTCGTCGATGCTTTTGTAATCCCCATGGTCCGGATTGGTGGTGAGGGTGACACGCAGCCGCGCCTTCACGTCCATGTCAACCACCGCCGCATCATTGAACAGGTGGTAGTTGCTGCGCAGCACGATATGGTCCTGCAGACCGTAGGACGTGGTGATCTGCCCACTATGGGTCCACCCCAGGATCATCGTATCGCCCACTTGCACGGGCGTGGTGGGCGAAGCAGGCCACACGTTGGTCCAGTCCGGTTCCTGCGGTATCTGCGCCATGGCGCCAGGAGCATAAAGCGTCCATACCAATAGCCCGGCCATGCACCGGAACAGGAACGAGGTAGTTGCCGTGTAGCGCTTCATCGCGGTCGCGTATCGATCACTTCATAGCCTGCATAAGGTCCTATCGCTTTGGCCGAGGTGCCGCTCAAAGCCAGCACGTTTGTCCATGACAGTTCATCAGTGGAAAGGTCGAGGGGCCTTGGTGTCTCGAAGGAGAACACCACGCGCGGACGCACAATGGCGGTGAGCGGATTGCCGGGATCCACGGCCATCGGCTCCGCCTGCACCAGGGCGAGCTGCTTCATCCAGCCATCGGTGCCGAAGGCGAATTCGATGTATTCCCATTTGTAGGCTTTCGTCAAGTACAGGCGATACCGCGCTTCCCTGTGATCGCTGGATCGGGTAGCCTTCACGGCCTTGGTGAACATCTCCTTTTGGATCTCCGCGCCGAGCATTTGGAAAGCTTCCTGCCCCGCGCCCAGCACTACGGTGCGCTGGTCTGGAACCACCATCACTTTCATCCGTCCCTCTTGGTAGGAAACCCGCCCGAAATGATCGGCCCGATACAGGTCCCCGGACTTGCGGATATCGCAGGCCACCACTTCGTGCGGCTCCTTGTCCGTCAGGTCCCGGTACGAAGCGACCTCCACCCCCATGCGGTACTGCCGTTGCCCAGCGTATTTCGCGGCGGCCGCGTAATAGGCCCCCGACACGTCTTGAGGCTTAGCATCCTGCCACGACTGGGCTCCCGAAGTTCCGCCGAACATGATGTGCCCTGCGAACAGAAGGATGGACGGCGCTATGTGCCGAGGACGCATCATTGGGGTTGCACCGGGGCGCTTTGCCGGTTCTCCTGGATGGTCATGATGCCGCGTTCGGTCTCCTTCTTCACCCGCACGAGCCTTCCTTCCGCGTCGTATTCATAGAAGGTGGCGTAGTGCCGCTCGTCCAGTTCGGCCACGAAGCGCAGGTTCGTTGGATCGTAGACATAGCACTTCATGCTCCCGTCCGCAGGGAACAACCGGATGTCATCATATAGCACCTCGTCATTGCCGGGTCCTGTACCGAACTCTATCTCCAACCGGGCCGCGTTCGTGGGGATATCGATGATACCCTCCATCCGTTGCCAGCCATCAATGATGTTCCCCGTTAGTCCGGCGGGATCCGTTTGGATCACACCACCGTTCACATCCAGCGAGCGGATGGAGAGTTGGGGCAAGGTGAACGTGATGTCCGGGCTGCCTGCAGGCAGTTCCTCATGCGCCCAGGCGTTCACGATATACCGCTCGCCCGGTTCCGGAGAGAAGTGCGGGGTGCAGCCTTCACAGGGTGGTGGGCAGCTCACCGTGCGTGCCAGATCGAACTGGATGTCCCCGGCTTCGCAATCCCCGGGTGGAGCCTCATATGCGATATAGTAGTAACCCGGAGAAGTGAACAACAGGGGTTGCACGCTCCATAGCGTACCTGCTGAATCGCTTGTGGCCAGCGGGGGGGTGCTGCAATCCGAGTGGGTCGAGCACGCGGGATAGTCGGTGGAATAGAACCAACGCACGGTAGCACCTGGTGCAGTGCGGATCTGCAACGCACCCAGCCAAGGACGGCAACACCGGAAAGCGAACCACAAGCAGCATCCCGCGTCCAGATCTGTGTAGTGGTAGTCGATCGAATACTCGACGAAATGGGGATGCAGGCAGTCCGTGTTCGTCGGATCCGTCACGAACTCATCGAGATAGATCTGTGGTTGGCCCATGGACAATGAGCCCAGTGCCAGAGAGAATGCGAAGAGGAATGAGCGCATGATGATCCGCTTTCGAATTAGTAATCGGACCAAGTCCGTGAGGTTTTGCACCCGTTCGCATCCTCTACGGTAAAGCGCACGATATACATCGAACCCATGGTGCTGGCCACCACGTTCAACTCGTTGGGTGCGACCAGTTGCAGATCGATCGTGCCGTTGCCGGCAAGAACTTCATAGCTGAAATTGTACGGAGGCGTGCCCATGCTCGCTATGATCTGGCTTGAATTGGGCGAGATGTAGAGGTCCAGATCGCATCCCGGTGGGGGGCAACTCCAGAGGTCCATGGAAATGATCACGGGATCGTCCTCAGAGGCACGCACGCTCCAGCGTCCGGTATGCGCTGCGGTGTTCGTGACACCGAGCGGTGCATCGATCTCCCAGCGCCGGGTGGTGCAGTCGCCGATCATCCCTTCCTCGAAATTGTCGGTGAGGATCTCCGCGTAGCGGGCATTACGGGCCACCGCCGTCGGCAGGCTGCCATCGAAACCGAAACTGGCGGCGGAGTAAAGGCCGAGCGCATCGCGGTTCTCCAGCTCGGTGCCGCGCCGGTTGTACAGGGTCACTTCGCGCGCGGTGGTCCAGCCCGCCTCGGCGATGGTCCAATCACCGGTCTGCAACTGGTAGTAGGGCGCGAACGCCGTGTACACCCCATCGCGGCGGATGTTCGTGTTGTAATCGTAGTTCGATCGCGTGCGCTCGGTGAGCCACACCATCTCCTTGTGCAGGCGCCACTGCCCCTTGCGCCCAAGCAAGTAGTCGTTCAATGTTTCGGCCCCTTCGCCCTGCTCTTCGCAGGCGCATTCGGTGCGCCACACATTGCCGAACACCTTCACCTTTGAGTCTAGCACGGCGCTATAGGCATTGCTGGCCAGCGTAGCGAGCGGGTCGTGCTGCAGGGTCAGGTCCATCATGTTCTGCGTCTGCATGTTCCGCCGGCCAGAACGCAGGACCTTCACCGCGCCGGTAGCTGACACGTTATTCCCGTTGCGGTCGATCACATGAATGCTTCCGGGCTCCACATCCGCCACCCATCCGCGTACCGGCGAACCACCACCGGTTGGCCAAATGGCCAGTTCATCCGCTTCGCTGAAGTACTTTGCCGCGTCGGTCACCGTCGCCCAACCGTTCGTATTGAAGGTCAACGAACCGAAGCGCGCGCCCATGTTCGCATAGGCCGGACCCATGCCGTCGTAATACCAATAGGCCGGGTACGACATGGAATAGATCGGATCCTCGAAACCATTCTGCACCTTGGTAAGCAGCACGCCTCCGGTCACCGCATCACGCGCGAGATTCTCGGTGACCACTTGGGATCCATTGCTCATGCGCGTCACCTTGGTCAACTGCCCGAAGCGATGCACCTTCTTCACCAGCACACCGGTCTTATAGCGCGTGCTTGATGAGGAATAGGTGGGCAGGATGATCGGTATGGGTACCGGCACGATCCCGATGATGAAGGTCTCCACGTTCACCTGCACGCCTCCGGAGGTGTTCTTGTTCACGAACTCGCGCATGTCCGCCACGAACTCGTATTGCAGGCCGATGTCCTTGTCCGCCACCTGGCCGTTCGCGTCAATGGTCTTCAGCGTGTTCACGAGCCGGTAAGCATCACCCATCGCCGTACAGGCATAGGTGTATTCCTCGGTGGAGATGGCCTGGTCCGATCCTTCCGGATACACGCTGATGAGCTTCGGCTTGCCATGCATGTCGTTCGTCTCGATGCTGTAGCCCTGGCTGGCGTGCATGTGGTCGATCACGTCGAAACCGAGCAGGGCGAGCGCGTTGAAACTGTTCTTGCGGCGCTGCGGATCGATCCCGGTGCGCGCGGTGATCGTAGGGAAGTCCTTCGCCGTGTAATATTCATGCACGCTCTTGCCGGTGCCTTGGGTGGCTTGGGAGCCCGCGTCGGGGAAATGGTCGGTGACGATCACCTTGGAATAGCCCACCTGGGGTGAAGGGAAGAAGGTCTCGCCGAATGGCTCCTCTTGATAGAAACGATCGTCGGGCGAGAGCGCCTTGCTCACCGTGGTATAGATCGGCTTGCGGAAGGGGTTCTCGTCCGCTCCGGTCAAGGGCTCGAACGAGGCCACGCCCCAGGAACCGTTCTCATCGCCGTACTGGTAATCCGTGCCATAGGTGAACGCTTCATCCTGTTCATCATCTTCCATGGACTGCCAGTTGTCCAGCAGCCGCACCGCGCTCACGCGGTGGCCACCGCCGAACTTGCGGTGGTTGGGCACATTGAGGCGGACATAAGATTCGTTCTCCTTGAACTTGTTGAACTGGTTCGAATGATCGTCCAGCACTGACCGGTTCGGCCCTTCGAAGAAATCGTCGATACCGCTCACCAAGCCAGAGACAGAAGTGATCATGGCATAAAAGAAGTCCGCGCCCACGTTCGCGTTATCGTCGCCGGTCCACTCCTGCTGGCCATCCCATGCATGCACCAGATGGGAATAGTTCACTTGGAAGAACTCGATCGCCGCGCGACTGATCGGGTTGGTATCCTCGGGCGACGCACCTTCGTCAATGCCTACGTCCTTCAGTCTGAGCTTGCCCGTATAGATACCCCCTGCCTCCGACACCACAAGCTGATCCACTTCCGCATATCCCGAAACGTAGTCGTAGGTCGAAGCATCCTTGGCGTTCACTTTGAACCGGAAATACAGAAGGTCGATGCCTTGGCGAAGCGTGGCCGCTATCTCCGCTACGCTAGCGCCTGCCGGTATTGACCACGTCGGGATGTTGAAGGTGAACTCCTCGTTCTCATTCAGTTCACCGTCGCCACTGGTCGTGACTCCATCGATCTTGAACATGCGCATGGCCCGCCGGTTCTGCACATAAGCGTAGTCATCGGCTTCGTAATTCACCTCGATCGTGCCTCCGGTCGGCAAGGTGATCTTCTTCAGGCACCACGCTGCGGCCAGTTGCTTGGCTACTGCTGGGTTCTGTTCAGCATAGGGATAGTCCGCATTGCGCGTGTGTTGCGCATCGGTCATTCCAGCGAATTGGCTCCAGAACGTGCCGCTTTCTACGTTCGGCCTGGCACTTCCCCAACGATCCTGTGCTAGCATGTCGTAGCGCGGATTATCGGTACCAGCCGGCCCGTAGTCGAACTTGTAAGGTGCCGCGTAACCTAAAGCGGACTTGCCATAAGTGAACCAAACCTTTTTGAGTGTAAGCTTGCCGCCATCGTTCACATCGTGGTTCGGCACTCCACGACAAAGCGAGCTCATATAGGTCTCATCATACCCGAAATGGACGGTTTTCAGGGGAACGGCAGCCCCGGGGTTTGTCAATAGCCCAGTTCGCTCGAACAACTCTATCGAATCGAGCCTGCTCAGTCTCTTTGATCCGTCCTCGGTCCCGTCCTCCTTCACTCCGAGCGCGTCCTTTCTATCCGATCGGTGGAAAACGGCGATGTAGTTGCGCGTCTCTATTGTATCAAGGTACCAGATCTCTTTCTCTCCGTAGACATAGGTCGCTTGGTCATCCAGATCGGTACCATGCAGCCCTTCCGTGAACCGCCCTTTACTAGCACTGGTATAGGCCGGCGTCCGCCAGGGGAAGTCCGCGTGCTTTTGACCGTAACTGAACTTCGTATAGGTACCAAGATCGCCGGCGGTCGGCCCTTGGAACCCATCCACATCGGAGTAATCAGGAGAAAGCTGCGCTGTGAGCAAGAACGCGTAGGCGTAAGCGGGTGTCCGTGAGCGGGAATAAGAAAAGTCCCGCGGTGCATTGTTATCGGTCGAATTCTCGGTACCGCTGTAAGTAACCGACCCATCCGTGCCTCCTGTGCCTGCTACATTGAACTCAACATCATACTGGACCTTGTTGTAAGCCGGGATGCCGTACACATAACGCATCCCCTCCGTATTGGTGATGCTCACTTCACTCATGTGATGGCTCGGGGGTGTGAAGCCTCCCGCGTGTGCGGCCACGAGGTCCAACCCGAATTTATCGGCCATTTCACCATGTGTGAGGTACGAGAAGAGCTGCGCCCGTGGCTCGCGTTTCGTGCGGTAGTTGGTGCCCGGCAAAGTGTACTCGCTCCCGCCTTGCGTAAGCTGCATACCAAGCATATGGTCGAACTGGCCCATGGGGGGCAGTGTGAAACGCATCGGCGATGCGCCTTGCATGACGTTCCAGATGTTCGGGTCCTGCTCCACCGTGGCCTCGTTGGCTTCGCGGAAGAACACGCGCTCGTACAAGGGGTTGTTCGTAGTGCTTCGGTAGCGCATCACCGCCCGCGCCATGTTCCCGGATGCCCATACACCGGAATTGGAGTTGGAGCTGTTCACCACCACGTTGGCACCCACGTGAACCGCATTGCCCGCACCGATCTCACCGCTCAGGTCAGCACCCACACCATCCGAGCTGTTTGCGCCATCGAACACATGGCCCACTTCCGCGCGATAGGCCCGGTAACTGCCGGATACTCCCTGGCCGGAGACGGAGAACACATCGTTCGTCAACGCGGCCAGTGGAAGACCAGCCCGGTCGCCGCTATAAGGACCATCTTTCTCCCTGTTGATGTCCAGCATCGCGCGATCGTTCAGCTGGCCCTGGTCCAGGTACATGTACCCGTATGCGGGAACACTGTTGAACTTGCTGCGAAGCCGTTGTTCGCTATAGAAACCCGAGAGGCTCATGTTCGGGTGCGTACCGTAAACCTCGCCACCCACGGTGAAGGCCACGGCGAGGGAGGAGTTCTCCATGGGCATGGAGATCTGCGGCGTGTAGGTGGGGTGGCCTACGTCAAACGAAGCACGGATACTTTGCGAACCGAGTGAACCCGCGAATTTCTTGTCCTTCTTGTCCTTCACGTAGTAGTGCTCCGTCTCACCTTTCGCATTCTTCCTCGTATCGCTCTTTTGTGCACTGGCCGAAGCGGTCACTCCAATGGAGTAATTGGTGAGCCCTTGCCGCGAATCGATGTTCAGGCCGAAGTTCAAGCCGGCGGTAGCCTTCACTGCTCCCTTGGATTGGCTCACATCGAAGCCAACACGGGGCTGCAAGCTGAGCCCGCGATTCGAGCTGGAGTTGAGACCGAGTGCGGCATTGAAGCCGCAGTTGCTGCCTGCGGATGCCTGCAAAGTCAAGCTGAGCCCAGTATCGAACGCGGGACCGTAGTAGTTGTTGAAGCTCGGGCTGATGTTGATGTTCAGGCCGATCATATCACTGCCGAACAATTGCACCCCCACGCCATACCCCAGTCCGAAACTTCGGTTGGGCCGGATGTTGAGATCGCGTTGGATCGATTCCCCATTGAAATCGTCCGGTACGCCACGCAGGCTGCGATCCACGGTACCCACGTTCAGGTTCCATCCCGCACCCACCCAAGAGGCTTCCTGGTCCATGCCCATGCCTGCATTGTAGAACAGGTTCAAGGGATAGCCCTCCACATCCATCAAGGGAATGTTGTAGGACATGTCACCACTGAACAGGTCCACCATTTGATCGGCGCTGGCCGGCTGGAAACCCTGCACTTCCGGCTGGGTCGGTCCGGAGCTCAAGGCGAAGGCCATGGGCCGCCCCACTTCCGCGCACATCACCAACAGCAAAGCCCATGCGGTCGGGCGACGAAGCTTTCGTTTCATGCTCCCCATCGTGTCAGCGTACTATCCACGTTCAACATATCATAGGTCTTGAATACACCCGGATCGAAGCGAAGGAGGATATCCCCTCCGTGCCTGCCGTCGCGATCACGGATCACGATCTTTCGGTCCATCGGGCTTTCCGGGTGATCGAAACCGAGGATCGATCTTTGGAAAGGCATTGATGGGACCCGTGGCTCGTGTTGGACGAAGGCACAGGGAACCGTGTCGGTGCCAAGGACCTCCACAATGTCCGCTTCGGTGAACCGCAAGGGCTGCGGCGTCTCGAACGCGGACGCCGCGAGAGGCTGTAGCTCCAAGATGTATTGCGTGGTGACCTGGCCCTTGGCGATCGCCGATGCGGCCGATGCTTCTCCTTCATCGAAGACGTCCAAGGGCGCCATGCAATAGCGCACGGGGCTCGGGATATACCGCAGCCGGACTTCAAATGAGTTGTTGCGCGAACGGCAGCTCAATCGCGCACCGTCGCCCTCCATCCATTCCCGTAGATCGGCGCAGTCCTCAATATCCGAGCGGAAGATCGATGCCACATCAGCCCAAAAGCCAGCTGGTTCCGTGGAGGCAGACTCCGGGGTAGCGGCTCGGGTGCTACAGGAGGCCGCGCCAAGCAATATCCCGACGCATGCTGCTAACCCGGATCCTCGTGCGATACCTATGGTATGGACCGAAGTGGGGCGCATGGCGGAGGTCAGCGGCTTACATGGAACTTCAAGCGATCCGCGCGGCCCTTCTCGTTCTTTACAATAAGTTCATAGTAACCCTTGCCAAGGCCATAAGGCTGGAGGTCCAATTCATACAGATTGACACCCACGGATCTGACATCTTGTGCAGGGGTATCCTCGGTCGCGTCGCCTGACACTTCAGGTTCGATCACCTCACGCGCGGCTGTCAGGATGGAGCAATCCAGCACTGAGGAAGAGTATGGTTCATCATACCGGAAGTAGATCTTGCCATCCACCACCTCGTAGATACGGCCTGCCTGGTCGTCATCAAGCCTTACGTATTTGTTTGGTTCTGGCTCGATATGCTCCCTGACATGAAAAGACCAAGGCTCGGCCCGTTCCACTACCCTTCCGTTCTCCACATAATCCACTTGCCATGCGTACCACTTGCCTGGTTCCAGGTCGGGCACGCCCATAGGGAAGGGAACGGTTCTTTGCAGATCCTGTGTGACCGTGAACAAAGGCTTCTCCGCCGCGACGGACTGCGCCGCGTTCCGGTCTTCAGGCTGGGGGAAAAGGCTCAACCGGAAGTAATTGGATACGGTCGGCAACACTTCGCCGGCATAGGTCCACAAGAGCGGCGGCCTTCGATCATCCACGGTGTCGCGATCCAGTGGATGCACATGGTCGAGCACAAGCATATGGTCCACGAACAACTCTTCGCACAGTTCATCGCTCCCTTCTCCAGCGCTCCGGACGGTCATACACGCGATATAGTCCCCGCCCGGCAAACGTCGCTTCAGATCCGCATAACGTCCTGGTTCGGTGGCTTCAAAACGGAAGACCTCCAATGCGATCTGTGCCGATCGGACGTTAGATATGCCGCCGGCAAGCACGAACGAAGCACTGCGCCAGGAAAGGACCAGTACTCCGGCTCTTGTTCTAACCGAGCCCTCCAGGTGAACATTCGTTGCCACACCACTGTTCAAGACACCGACAGCGAACAAGGATGACGGGGACAGAAAGGTGCCTTCGACCTGAAGACTTTGTACGGACAATTGCGCCTTGCCACTATTCGCCAGGACGATGCTCGAGACGAATACCATAACGCGGCCTGCGCATATGGCGCTGGTGATCAGGGACAGCTTCATTGTTACCAGCGATAACCTATTCGGATCTCACAATTGTATGGATCAGTTATGATATTAATGTCATCCTGTGGATAAATAATTTGTATTGGTGCTAGACGCCTGGCTGACACCGTTACGAACAGTGAGCGAGTCAATGCTTTGGAACTCTCGATCGACCACCCTATCGACCCATCGTGACCGAGTTGAACACCGCCACCCACGCGAAGCATGATCCGCTCGAACTGATACTCCGCTGTGATCGACCAATTCTGCATCAGTTCCATATTCGATGTGTCTGGTATGGATGCGGACATCCAACCCAACCTGCAGGACCATGTGGAACCTTTGTTCACAGACATGTAAGCGGACAAGGAATAGGAAGAGGCCGGGGTTGTTCCGGGTCGTGTCCATTCATAGTAGGTCCCATCGCCGCCTGCGAGGGCAACGATCCTTTTCCAGCGTTTGCGCAGGTCGAAGCCACCCGCCATCATCTGATTGCGCCCGTTCAGCCCTTGGGCATCCGATCGCTCTGTTCGCGTGACCACCGGGACATAGGTCGCTCGAAGACTTATCGGTGTCCAGGGGCGGTAGGTGATGTTCAGGAACGAGCGCGACAAGGTCATGGAGCCCATACCGTCCGCTTCGTTCAAACCACGCACTTCATAGGAATGACGCAAACGCACGCGCACTTTTTTTCCGACCTGCTGTGCGATCCCGGCGCCCACCGCACGGGAATCACGACGAACGAACGCCAGACCGACACTGTGGAATAGGGGTCCGAAATACTTCCCGTCCATGTTCAGCTGAGTTCCCAACCCCTGAAGATCAGCTGTGTAGGACGCCTTGAGAGCCTGGCCGTCGTTGCTCTCCGAGCCGAAAAGAGCGCTGCTTCGAACACCGTTCTCCCCTTCCCCTTCGGCAGCGCTCCCAGTGATGGAGCGACCGTACGCGATGCGGAAATGATGGATCTTCTTTATCGCATGACCCACTTCGAGCCCGACCACATGGTTCCGCAACTCCTGCTGCTCCAGTTGGTCCATGAAGCCCGGCACCGCAGGCGCCCGGCCGAACAAATATCCGAGCCGCACATAGGTCCCTTCCATTTCTCCAGCGCCAACCCGGACGGCGGTGAGCCGCTTGGGCGTCAGGTCCTTCTCATCGGTGATGAACAGGCTTTGCTGCAAGGCTTGTATCTGCTGCCGCAAGGGTTCGGCGTTCATCCATACATCGTCGTAGCTCACGCCGTGGTCCACGCTCAGGTGGACATCATGCAGCGAATAGTCGATGGACACACCGCGGAACGTGGTCCCGTCGATCAAGAGATCGGAGGTAGGTGGTGCGCATGTGCCCAATTCGAAACGCCGGATCCCTCCGAGGAACCGGTCCATGGCCCGCAGACCTGACCGCGCCGCGCGGGCTTTCGCGGCGCTGAGGTTCGAAGCCTGCTCCGCGCGTGCGATCAGTTCGTCGATCTCCTTCAACTGCCCGGTATAAGTATTGACCACACCTTGGAGGCTGTCGATCGGTGATGTGGAGAGTTCTGGCAAAGCCGGCATATCCGGCTTGATCTCCGTCGACGGCAACTTCGGCAGCGCGGTGTCGGGCATCACCACCGAGGGAGTATCCAGCGCGAGCCGTTGCTGCGCCTGCTGAGCAAGCTTGGTCGCATCCAAGGTGAACTGGGCCCCACGCAGTTTCCGGACGAGTTCCGCCTGGCATGCGAGCAGCGAATCCTTGTAGCCTTTGGCATCGTGCACCTCTTCTGGCAGTTCCCAACGATGCATCGTTGCGAAGCGGTCGGCATCGAATGCCAGCTTGATGCGCTGTCTTTGTCCGCGCACCGGCATATCCGTTCCCAGATCGAACGAAAGGAGCAAAGGCAGGCCGAGCACTTCCGCTTTCACCGAACCCTGCGCCGACCCGTTCCAAGGACCTGCCCCTGGAGCGTTCATGGGCAATTGCCCGTAGCTGCCACCTATTGATACATCGCCCTGCGTAGGCAAGATCCTTCCAAGCAAGGAAGTATGTGTTGATCCTGTATCAAGCAAAGGATCGCTCCCACTTACTTGGATCAGCTTTACGACGTCCAAATGTGCTGGGATCGAGTCCCATCGCACGTGCGAACTATCGGAACCGACCGGAGAAGATGGGACCTGCGAGAACACTGGCGTGCCAGTTAAGAGCGCCAGCAGGATATTGACCGATGGCCTTGTCGGAGCCATTTCAATACTGCGATGCTAAGGAAGAGGATCTTTCTTCATCACCAAGTGTTATCATGACCTATCGTTGGGCGGAAGAGCAGGGCGAAGTTCTAGCCCCCTCATCCCAAACCCTTCTCATCGTCTTCGCCAAAGGCTACGACGACCAAAGCAAGGGGAAGGGCTTACTGAGATATATTGGAGGGGGGCTTCGGCCCCCTTCTTCATTCTGTATGCCTAAGAGTTCGGCACTTAGGGAGCGCTCTCCCCGGCGTT
The DNA here is from genome assembly GCA_017987895.1 of Flavobacteriales bacterium. Lineage (GTDB taxonomy): Bacteria > Bacteroidota > Bacteroidia > Flavobacteriales_F > PHOS-HE28 > PHOS-HE28. The sequence continues at coordinate 33,641 of JAGNSU010000023.1, forward strand.
GGCTCAGAGTATGTACCGCGTATCCTCCAAGATCCGCTTGATGCCATCCGACAGCGGCAGCATCTCCCGGCCCAGCAGCGCGCGCATACGCGTTACATCCGGCATGCGGCGGGTCATATCGCCTTCCTCCAATGGGGGTAGATGCACCAGCTTGCTCGCACTACCGGTGAGTTGGATGATGAGCCGCGCCAGCTCCAGCACCGTGATCTCCACGTCGCTGCCGATGTTCACCACATCGTTCACCACCTCTCTGCGGCGATACGCGTTGAGGCAGGCTTCGATGTTGTCGTCGATGTAACAGAAAGTGCGGGTCTGGCTACCGTCCCCGTAGATGGTGATGTCCTCGTTCTTGAGAGCGGCGCGGATGAATTTGCTCACCACGAAATCCTTGCTCTGCTTGGGGCCGTAGGTGTTGAAGAAGCGGAAGACCGTGTAGTCCAATCCATATTCCTTCTGGTAGCTACGCAGGAAGGCCTCGCCGATGTTCTTCACGATGGCATAGGGCAGCTTGCTGTTCAGCGGGGTGGTGCGTTCGTTCTGCGGGATCTCCACCGGCTCGCCGTATACTTCGCTACTGCTGCTGAAGAAGACGCGCTTCACTCCGGTGTTTTTGGAGAGGTCCAGCACATTGCGGATGCCATCGATGTCGCGTAGCACCATCACCGGATTGTCCGTCGTGCGCTTCACGCCCACCACGGCGGCGTAATGGAACACGTACTCGAAGCGATAGGCATAGAACACACTGCTGATATCCTCGAACCGGTTGGCGTCGCACTTGATGAAGTGCAGGTTGGGACATTCCGCCAGTGGAAGCTTGCCCACATCGCCGGTGAGCAGATTGTCCACCGCCACCACTTCGTTGGAGGGATCCCGCGCGAGGCGATCGGCCAATTCGCTCGGAACAAAACCGGCGCCGCCGGTGACCAGGATTCGTGACATCTGTTGTGGCGGCGAAGCTAGCAATGTGCGGTGCTCACCGCCGCAAAACGCGCCGTATGACCAAGACGAGGAGCAAGGCCACCAGGATGCCCCACCAGAACGCCTTGTGCAGCACGGTGCTCTTCACCAGGTACCAGGACAACCGCCAGTTGGTGCCTCCCTCCTTCTTACCGAGGTGCTCGGCCCACCACGCCGCATCGTATTCTTCCGGGGCCATCAGCTTCTGGCCAGTGAGGGAGAAGGAACTCCACTTCACGGAGCCGGGATACACGTCAGCGATCAATAACGCATCGCGTGGCTCATCGCGAATGGCGCATTGGATGTAGGTGATGTTGGGCGCGTGCCCCTGGAAGAAGATGCTGCTCGGGGCACCGCCGCCCATGCTGCCGCTGATCCAGTAGACATGGGCGTGCTCGGCGATCTTCTCGAGGATCGGATACACATCCTCCTTGAAGTTGGGGCCCGCTACCGAACGGGTGTTGCCTTTGAAGAGATCGGAGTAATGCGGATCGCCCTCAGCCCAGATGGGGCGGTGGGAGATGACATATAAGTTGCGCACGCCGACGGCTTGACCGAGGTTGCGCAAGCGGCCAAGTTGATCATCGATCAGCGAACCATCATTGAGTTCAGTATTCAGTACGAGTATGCGATCGTAAAATACCGTGTCGCTAACCCGCCCCGGATCGAAGGGCAGGTCGAACTCGATGGGGTCCTTCGCATCGATGCCGAACTCATCGTGATTCCCCAACGCATTGAAGAAGGGAGTATTCAACTTGCCGAAGAACGACCGCTGGTAGCGAGGCAGATCGTTCTCTGGATCCATGAACAGATCGCCGGTGCTGAGAAAGAGGTTCGCGCCGAGCTTATTGATGGTGTCCAGGTTCGCCAACAGGGTAGCCGCCGGGTAGCCGCTGCGGTTGGTGCTTTCGCCGTGGAAGTGGCCTCCGATCAGGATGCGGTAATGGCCGGTGCTGTCGGCGGGAAGGACTTCGAGACCGTTGAAGGGGGAACGTTGAGCCCAAACGACTCCGGTGAAAAGGAGCCACAAGCCACAAGCTGCAAGCCTCAAGCGCGATCCGTCCGCAAGGCTGAAGAACCTCATGTTCCTTTCGCTGTTCTCGCTTCCCCTACGCGCTGGCCATCCTTTTCAATGCTGCTCCCGTTCGCCGCTTTGAACGTGGCCTTGGGATCCACCTCCACTTCCTTCAGCACGATGTGGACCGGACCGTAGCGGATCTCGTCCTTGCCCGCATGGGCTCCTTCGGTGGCTTCGATGGAACCACTGTTCACGGTGATCGCCGATCCTTCCCGTCCTTCCACACCTGTTCCAGTTCGACGGATGACGCATTCGGTGATCTCCACCCGTGCATGCACAGTGGCTTTCACCGCAACACCGGTCGCGCCATCCACGATGCTCGTGGCAAAGGAAAGTCCACCGCCCGCGACGCTGATGGCATCGTCCGCCGCCTTCAAGAATCGCGTGCCCGAGATCTGCAACGCAGCGAAGTGTGCCTCCAATTGATCCGATCCGCCTTCGAACAGACTGTTCCGCAATTGTGCTTCGCCGAGGGAGATATCCAACAGCGTAGCTCCCGTACCCGCGAACGCGCAATGATCCAACGTGACCGGCGCGCGGTAGAAACTCACGTCGCCGCTCCGCAGTTGATCCGGGTCATAGCGCCGCAACTGGAGGAACTGGACATGGTCCAGGATCGATCGTCGCTCCGGCTGGATCACATGCACCCCCATCGAACTGCTGTCCGGACTCGTGATGATGATCGGCATCTCCTCCGTGCCGGTCCACTGCAACGGTGAATGACTGACAAGTTCTGCTCCGTTCACTAGCGACAGCTTCAGTGGTGGGATCGCTATAAGGGTGTATCCAGCGGGAACAACGAGCGTCTCGGTGACCGTCCATGCGCCAGGTTTGAAGGTGAACGTGCGTTCAGCTTCATCCCTGACCAGGAGGTCTGAACGGTCCGCGTTCGGCGCAGTATGAGCAGAAAGCTCGAGTGCCTGGGCTTCGCGTAATGAGAACGGGAAGGCTTCCACGCTTCCGTTGCGCGAGGAACCCAGGATCCGGCCATCGATCTCCACTACTTCCTGTAACACACTATCCGCGACAGGTCCTGTAACGAAGCGCATCGCGAACGGTCTTCCCAGCGCGCCGCGCGGGCGGGCGGGGACGATCGCATCGCCCAATGGAGCGAAACCCCGCCCGTCATTGAACCTCAAACTGTCCACTCGGACCGGGAGGCTTTCGATCGGTACCACCAGCAGCAAGAGCGTGTCGCCGCTCATTCCCTGCAGGTGGGTGTGGAAGAGCTTCGGTGCCTTGAGCTGCGTTATGATCACGCGCTGGTTGGCATAGTAGAGGTCGCGGTCAAGCTCCTTGTAGGGGAACTCGCGGTAGAGGGTGGCGCTGGCCGTGTCCAACGCCCCTTTCAAGGCGGCAAAGGCGCTGTCCAGGTAATTCGGGGCAGCGAAGCGTTCCAGATGATGCACGTACGCGGCCATGATCGCCGGATCGTTGAACAGCTGCTGGTGCAACTCATCGCGTTCGCGCTGTACGCCCGTATAGCGGTAGGCTCCTGCGAGTTCCTTCAAGGGGAAGGCACTGAAGCTCTCGTAGCTCACGGGCTCCAGGCGTTGAATGGCGGGATCGTAGTGGAACTTCACATCGCTCCAATCCATGCTGTGGTGACCACCGATCAGATCGAGCAATGCCAACCGCCTTCCCGTCCGGTCCACATCGAATACTTCGCTGGCAGCGAGTTGGCCCCGCCGGAAACCGTCGACCAACGCCAAGGCTTCTTCGAAGTAGCGCTTCTGTTCGGGGTCCGCGGCCACATCGTTCGTGCCGTAGGCATCCAATGCCGCAGCCTGATAGCTTGCGTATGCCTCCTCCGAACGGATGCCCTGCATGGCGTTGAGGCGATGCTGCCAGAAGAGGCCGGGATCGAAACGCAGCAACGGACCGTTCAGCCGTTCGTTGTTCTCCAACAACTCGGGGCCGAAGTGCTCTTCGTAGGCATAGATGCCCAGATCATCGCCGTTGAAGGTGACGCGGCAGAAACCATAGCGCAAAGCGATGAGCCCTTCGCCACGCATCAATCGGTGGTAGAACCAATCGCACAGATAGTTGCGCGTGCCTGGATGTTGCAGGCTGAAGCGCTTCATGCCCTGGAAGCCACCATCCTTCTTCGCCTGCACGCGGAAGCTCCATTTGCTCCCCTGCACGTGATCATTGAGCTTGCCCTTGATGCGGATGCGCCCCTTGAAGGTGCGTCCATCGACCTGGAAAGCCGCGTCCACGAGCTCGTTGCCTTCGGGCATGATCACACCATGCTCACGAGCGGCCTCGACCACCTCGGTCAATCGCGCCAGATCCCGCTCCTCCACGGTGATCGAGATCACCGGCGGCTCCATGGCCAGCCCCGCCGGGTAGTTCACCGCGATCTGACGCACGAAGGTGATCAGGCCCGGATGGCCGCGCTGCCGAAGCGCGCGATCGGCCCACCAGCCCGCCAGTACCATCAGGACCAACACGGCCGCAACGATCAGGAACCAACGCGGTGGACGCTTCATATGCTGGAAAAGCCGTGCGAAAGTAAGCGCCCGTCAATGGCCGGGTGGGAGCGGCTGCCACTGGGGCTCGGCCACAGCACCGGGCTCCTCCTCCGCGGCTTGCTGCTGCCGTTCCTCCCACTCCACGATCTCCGGCTCCGTCACCAACGTGAGGATGATGACCAGCATGATGGTGAAGGGGTTCAATGAACCGCTCAACCACGATTCGTACAACACAGAGAACATCACGGCGAACATGGTGGCCAGCGCCATGGGGACACGCTTGCTCGCCTTGATGAAGATGAGGAAGAAGCTGCGGAAGAAGATCAACAGGCCAATGATCCCCACGTTGAACCACATGGTGAGATAGCTGTTGTGGACCCCGCCGTGGTGGCCCAAAGTGCGCAGGTAGGCGTAGTTCTTCCGCATGATGAACTCATCGTTCCCAAAGCCGCCGCCGAACATGAAGTAGTCCTGGATCTTGCCCCACGCGAACGCCCAGGCGATGTACCGGCCCGAGCCGTCCTCCAGGGTCTCCACGCGCATATAGTGCTGCAGGCCCAGGGCGAACACGATCGCCGTGAGATTGGAGGACACCGCCTCCACCACACCCAGGAACACGATGAACATGATCACACCGATGAAAGGGGACAAACTGAAGAACCGACTGAAGAGAAGGAACATCAGTGTCGCGGTGAGCGAGGTGCGCGATCCGCACGCGATGAGGAAGCCGCCCACGATCGCATAGAAGATCATCTTCGTACGGAACGGCAGCAGGTCCCTTTTCAGGCTATTGATGATCACGAAGAGCATGAACACCAGGAAGGTAAAAATGCCCAGCCCGTTGGGGTTGCCGAAGAACCCCCGGAACCGGCCACCCGCGAAGGCCCACCAGTTGGGGCCCAACCGCATGAGCTGCGACGCGAGAAGCAGGGCGACCAGAAAATACATCAAGTTCTTGAAGAAGTCCCAACCGTGGCGCCTGAAGTTCAGCAGCACGTAGTTCGGCACCACCAGGTAGAGCAGCGCGTACGAAATGGTCTTCTGGACACCCGTGATGGGGTCGTTGCTGAAGATGAGCGGGAAAAAGGAGTAAACGAAGAACGGCAGGAAGAGCTTGAACACCGCCGCCATTGGTTGGAAGCGCCATTGGTCGGCGAGGAGGATCACGGACAGGGCGATGATGTATGCGTACTTGGCCGTCTTGATCTTCCGCATCTGGAAGATCTCCGGGGTCATGTCCGACAGCACCAGAATGAAGATGAAGCCGAAGAGCATATCGGGGAACGACTCGCGCCGGTAGAAGAGGAACACCGTGATCGGCAGCAAGACATAGATCAAGGGCCCTGCGAAGACCGTCGCGAACACCCACGCAAGGATGAGCACGAAGAGTTGGATCCGGTCGCGGAGGAAGTCGAGCATGGCCTAGTGAACGGACAGATGGGTCGCCGCGTAAGCGTGCATAGCGGCAGGCCGATCCCGGGCAAAGGTGCGTAACACCTCCACGTTGCGCTCCCATCCAGCGACCGTGGGCGGTTTACGCCAGCGCGCCACATGGTCCGCCATCTCCGGCGCGAGTTGTGCGCGTGCCTCGTCAATAACAGTGAGCATGCCTCCGGTGGAAAGAGGACCAGCGAGGAGCCGTTCGACCTCGGCCAGCATCCGTTCCCGCAGACCATCGGACCGCATCATCGCTTTGTAAAGGCGGGCGATCGGCCCATTGTGCCGCTCCACATGCGCGAACGGATCGGTTGTGACCGGGGCGGAATAGCCAAGGCCCATGTCGCTGTCACCCATCATCATATGCCAGCGCCCGTCGTGCGGTCCAGGGAGCGTATCAGCCACTCCCGTCCAGCGCCAGTAGCGCACGTTCTGGTCGGGCCAATCCATGTTGCCCAAAATGAGTTGAGCGGCCATGTAGGCGAGGAACCCGTCCACGTCCAGATAGCGGGACACGCTGTCCACGAACGCGGGTGCGGATGCGTCCCATCGTTCGCTCCACGTAAGGAAGCGGCTGAAGTGCTTGATCTGCGCCTCATCACCTTTATACAGCTTCAAGCGGTCCTCCAATACCGTGTAACGCTTCGCCGAACCGCCATACCGGCGCGCCAGCTCGTTGTTATCCATCCGGTCGCGTACATGATGTACGCCCCAGTATGCTCCGTTCAGGTACATCACCACGGAACGTCCACCCGTGGTCACGAAAGGCAGGCCGGTACACATGCGATGCTGCACCAGATCCCGCATGAAGCTGTCCGCCTGGTCATTGCCGGCGGCGCGAAGTATCACGCTCT
>JAGNSU010000232.1 GCA_017987895.1 Flavobacteriales bacterium
GGCTCCTGGCGCGTCTTTGTGCCGATGGTGTCAGGGGAGGCAGGGGGAGGCATGAGGAAGTCCCTCCCCGATCCGCTCCGTTCCTTCCCCTGTGGCAAAGTGTATGGCGCATGCGGTGGCCAACGTTTGGCCCTGACCCTATCACCGGCAACGCCGGATAAGTCCTGCTTCGACAACCGTTCGGACGGAACGAGGTGCGCGTGTTGCAAGGAGCTTCCTCTCTCCCACTCCGATCGCATGAGCAACAAGCAACGAAGAGGCTGGCGCCCCTGGGCGTTCGTCTCCGTGATCGCCGGGCCAACACTGGTCGCGCTTTTGACCTTCTTCCTCAGCACCGATCGCTCATCGGGTGCTTTCGTGCGGGAGTTCGACCGCGTTGCGGTGAGCCTTTGGTTCGTGCTTTTCGCCATTGCCTGGCTGCGGGCCAAGAAGCAGGAGAGCCGGGCGCAGCGACACGCGCGCACTTTGCGTTCCCGCGCGAATCTGGGTGCGGTGAGCGGGAGCCTCGCGACGGTGGACGCCTCCCTGGTCCGCGCGCAGGAGGATCTGTGGACCGTGGAAGTACTGCTACAAATGCTATTCGTGGTGTTCGGGGTGCTTCGCTTGGTGGACCACTACTTCGATTGGCTGGACATGGGTCCACCTGCGCATCATTGATCCGGGCAGCACTTACGAACAATGCGAGGGCCCGCTCGCTCGTGGCCCACGATCTGAGCAAGGACCGACGAATGGAACGGGAAGGAATGAACGGCACGGTCGAAGTGAAGAAGCGTCAACCGACGGTAGGCACATCCGTGCCGGTGGACTTCGTCCGCCATTTGCACGAGCAGGAGAAGTGGTTGCGGCGCCGCCATGGTATCCGCCTGCGTTTCGATAAACTGGCCGTCGATGATCATACTGTTCTCTGCACATGCAGCAAGGCGGCTCGTTGGTTCTTCCGAGCGGCCCCGCCCGACCACGAGATCATCGAACTCGCCTACACGGCTGTGAAAGACCTGCATATGATCGGACTTCAGCCCATGATCTCCGTGGCACATGGTGGAGCGCGTGGGGCCTTCCGGCCGATAGTACAGAACGATCCGTTCCAACTTCGCTCGGCCCTCCACGGGGCCGGTCGTGCACATCTGCTCCCGGGCCCTGCGACGGCGGGAATGTCGCCGACCGCTTAGGGAATGAGCGGTGGGCGACCAATTACACCGTCCATGGTGTAGCTGTTCGATCACCCGATCGTCCACACCTTGAGACAATTGGTCCAGGTCAAACCCGCACCGCATTTTTCGATAAAGCCGGAGTTCCCTTGCATTGAGGGCACGTCAACGAAGGATGCGCGGTGTGAACCAGATCAGCAGTAGAAGGAGAACTGCGGTCGCTGCGAACCCCAGGTTCGTTGAGAAAGGGGTTTCGTGGCCGCTTGCGTTGAACAAGAATGCGAAAAACCCAAGTGCAGCTAGACCCGCGACAAGGAGAACGCGATAGGCCGTTACTTTCATTGGTGAGTACTCAAGAGATCGTCCACGTATGCTCGCCCTTGAGCAACGCGTCGAGATCGCCCGGGCCCTTCACCTCCTTCGCCTTCCGCACCTGCGCTTGCAGCTTCTCCTCATGCGTGGGCCGATCGTTCACGTAGAACACACCAAAGGGTCGCGGGAAGGCGCCCGCCTGTTGCGGGTCATCGAAAAGACGCACGAGGATCGACGCCTTGAAGTTGTCGCGCTCGTCGTGGATCCAACAATCATCCGGGGAGAAGCCCGGGCCGATGTCGATGATGCGGGGCTTCATGTCCTTGATGCAAATGCCTCGTGTGCCACCGGCGAACGTCAAGGGCTTGCCATGTTCCACGAAGAGCGTGTTCGCGGGCTTGTTCGCCTTCTCGGTGAAGACCTCGAAGGCGCCATCATTGAACACGTTGCAGTTCTGGTAGATCTCGATCAGTGAGGTTCCACGATGCGCATCGGCACGAGCGAGCACTTCCCGCATGTGCTTCGGGTCGCGGTCCATGCTACGGGCGATGAAGGTGCCATCGGCGCCCTTCACCAGTGCGAGCGGATTGAAGGGATGATCCGTGCTGCCCATCGGCGTGCTGCGCGTCACCGCACCTTCTGGTGAAGTAGGCGAGTACTGCCCCTTCGTGAGGCCGTAGATCTCGTTGTTGAAGAGCAGCACCTTGACGTCCACGTTGCGGCGCAGCAGGTGGATGATGTGGTTGCCGCCGATGCTCAATGCGTCCCCATCGCCGGTGATCATCCATACGCTCAACTCGGGGCGCACGCTGCGCAGGCCACTGACGATCGCGGGTGCGCGGCCATGGATGCCGTGAAGACCATAGGTATCGAGGTAGTAGGGGAAGCGCGAGGAGCAGCCGATGCCACTGATGAAGACCACGTCCTCTTTCCTCCTGCCGCTCTGTTCGAGCAGGGTCTGCACTTGCTTCAGGATGCTGTAGTCGCCGCAGCCGGGACACCAGCGGATCTCCTGATCCGAAGAGAAGTCGATCTTCTCCGGGGTCGTGATCGTGCCGTTCACCGTGCTCATGCCTCGGTCGCCGAAGCCTTCGGCGTAGGTGACAACAGGTTGAGCGCACCGGCGCGGATCTCCTCACTGGTAAAGGGCATTCCTTGGATCTTGTTCAAGCCCTGGGCATCCACCAGGAACTCGCCGCGCAGCATTTGCCGCAACTGGCCGCTGTTCATCTCGGGAACCAGCACCTTCTTGTACTTCTTCAGCAGCGGGCCCAAGCCTTTGTTGAAGGGGAACATGTGGCGGATGTGGACATGTGCCACGCTCTTTCCTTCGGCCTGCAATTGCAAGGCGGCAGTGCGAACGGCGCCGTAGGTCGAGCCCCAACCAAGGATCAGCAACTCCCCTTCCGACGGGCCACTATCCAAGCGGATCGGTTTGTATCGGTCGGCGATGCGCGCCACTTTCTCCGCCCGCAAG
>JAGNSU010000105.1 GCA_017987895.1 Flavobacteriales bacterium
GCATTATTGTGCTCGCGCGCCAGGCGGGCCACATCAGGACGCCAAGCAAGCGCTGAGCGCACGCCGTGATGCTTGTTAGCCGTGATGTTCACCCCGTTGGCGCTTCCGCAGATCACCACCCCGATCGGAGCAGTACCATCGCTCACCGCTTGCGCTACCGCATGCGCGTGATCCGGATAATCAACACTGTCGGGCGCATTGGTCCCTTTGTCAAGGACCTCCATGCCCTTCTCTTGCAAGTGCCTGAGGATCTCCTCCTTCAACTCATACCCGGCATGATCAGCGCCGATGGCGATGCGAGACGTCATGGGCCGAAGATACCCTTCGACCGATCCCTCGATCGGATCGTGGGATCCCCGCTTTTGCTGTGGATAATTGGTGATGATCGGAACCATCTGTTCATATCCCCTGGTCCCCATAATCGATCCCTGATGGAAAACAAACTTTGTTCTGCTCCGGATCTACACCGGGATCGAACGATCGAGGGGCCCAATGAGCACCTCCTTTTTTCAACAGTGGTTCCACCGACCATCCATCAACGATCGTTGATCAATGGATACCTACCGTTGTCCTTGCTCGTTCTTCCATTGGCTGTGACCCGACCCGATCGTTCATGCACGGTGGACTAACTTTGATAACCGATCCGAACAAGTGCTATTCCACACTACGATCAACCCTTTCAACAGGACATACTATATCTACATCAATACATTAATTAAAGGATATAGATGAAGAGGTGTGTGTGTTATGTGATCTTGATGATGTGTGTGGTGGGCTCGATCATCGCACAAGGGGAGGAGGACGGTTACAAGCGCTACTACCATTCGAACGGCAAGGTCAGCAGCGAAGGATACCTGGTCGATGGCAAGCCTGAAGGCTGGTGGAAGACCTATTACGAGAGCGGGAACCTGCGCAGCGAAGGGGGGAGGAAGCGTTTCCAACTTGATAGCCTCTGGCGCTTCTACACTCCCCAGGGAGCGTTGCAGAGCGAAACCAACTATGCTGCGGATAAGAAGGAGGGTCCCATGCGGAAGTACGATACCACGGGTACCTTGTTGAGCGAAGAATTCTATACGGCCGATCTGCGGGAGGGTGTAGCCCACTACTTCTACCCGAACGGCAAGGTGCAACGGGAGGTGCCTTTCAAAGCGGGCAAGGAAGAGGGCAGGGGGCTGGAGTATTCGGAAGATGGAAGAGTGGTCGCACTTCTCTACTACGGCACTGGTATGCTTCGCAAGCGCGAGGACATCAACCGTATAGACCGAGCGGGCATGAAACAAGGCCCTTGGAAAGAGTTCCACCCGAACGGAAAGGTGCGCACCGAAGGCACCTACGTGGATGATCGGTTGCAGGGGATATTCAAGGAGTACGATGCCTTGGGCAATCTCAAGGACCTGGTGAAGTATGATGCCGGCGTGGTGGATGCCAAGGCACAGGAAACGCTCACCGTGGAGATCAAGCGTACGTTCCACCCGAACGGCAAGGTCGCCTCGCTCGGCAGCTATTCAAAGAGCGGCAAACGCGAAGGATTGTTCAAGGAGTTCAGTCTGGACGGAACTGTTTCCTCGGCCAAGATCTACCAAGGTGACCAGCTCATCAGCCAAGGCCTGGTGAACGACATCGGGGCGATGGAAGGGCCTTGGGTTGAATACTTCGCTACGGGCGAGAAGCGCGCCGAGGGATCTTACAAGGAGGGCAAAAAGGACGGCGAGTGGAACTTCTATCACCGCAGTGGAAAGGTTGAGCAAAAGGGGAAATACTTGAACGGCCTGGCGCAGGGTACTTGGCAGTGGTACTACGAGGGAGGATCCCTGCACCGCGAGGAGCTCTACCGCAAAGGCCGCGAGGATGGTGCCTCAGCGGAATATGACGAGCAAGGCAAGGTGCTCACGCAAGGTGAATACATCGATGGTCAACGCGAAGGCAAGTGGCTCTACGAGGTGGGAGATCATAAAGAGGAAGGCGCATACAAAGGCGGTCTCAAGGATGGCCCATGGACCTATACCTACCAGGACGGGGGCAAGTACTTCACGGGCTCTTTCGTGGATGGTGAACCTAACGGGAAGCACAAGTGGTACTGGCCGAACGGCCAGTTGCGCCTTGAGGGAAGATTCACCATGGGGCTTGAGCAGGGCGACTTCACGTACTACAATGAAGGCGGCGTGGTCCTGTTGGTGATCAAGTACCGCGACGGCAAGGAGATCCGGATCGACGGCGAGCGCGTACCGCCACCCTATGCCGTAGGGGAAGAACAACCCTGAGGCGGACCCCAACGAGTAAGTTCGTCCCATGGACGTGGAAGCGGGAACCGAGCTTGCCCAGGCGTATTTGGAGTTGAAGAGGCAGTACAACGACCTCGTCAGCCGCAACCTCGCCGGCATCTTCCGCACCACGCCGGATGGACGCATGCTCGAGTGCAATGATGCGCTCGCACACATCCTGGGCTACACGAACCGGGAAGAGCTTTTGCGGCACACCGCTCGGGATCTCTATCATGCGCCCGAGGATCGAGAGCAGTACTTGGCCGCCTTGCGCAAAGAGAAGAAGCTCATCAACCACGAGATGCGGTTGAGGCATCGCAACGGCCGGGACGTGTACGTATTGGAGAACGTGTTCCTTGATGATGAAGCGGGCCGCGTAGCGACGATCCAGGGTATGCTCATCGATGTGACCTCGATCCGCCAGGCGGAGGCCGAGCAGCGCGCATTGATGACGAGCTATCGCAGCCTTGTCGAGCGAATGCATGACGGGCTTCTCGTTGTCGCCGGAGGCCGGGTCCGCTATGCCAATCCAGCGGCCGAGCGATTGCTCGAACAGAACCCGACCGGTAGCGTATTCCTGTCGCTGTGGAACAAAGACGACCACGAGCTGCTGGAAGATTTGATGACCAAGGCCACGAGCGACCCGACCGACAGCCCGATCCGGGTGCGTTCAGCCGCCCTTCCCGAGCGTGAATTCCAGATCGTATGCACCAGTACTGTGCATGAGGGCGATGGCGCACTCCAATTCACGGTACAGGACCATGGCGCGCAGCAACGAACAATACGCGAGCGTGTGCGGCTTCAAATGGCAGAGGAGGTGAACCAGGTGTTGCGGGAGGAGATCGGGGAACACCGACGCACACAGGAGGCTTTGCGCAGATCGCGGCACTTCGCACGCAACCTCATCGACAGCTCGTTGGACATGATCATGGCTGCCGACCCAGAGGGCAACATCACGGAGTACAACCCCGCAGCCAGCATCCGTTTTGGCTATGAGGCTGAAGAGATACTGGGGAGCAACACCGAGAAGCTTTACGCGGACCCTCTGGAGTATCGGCGCGTGCAGCACGAACTGGACACACATGGGGCCTACGCGGGCGAGGTGCGCAATGTGGACAAGTTCGGGAACGAGTTCACCACCTTCCTCGCAGCGTCGCGTTTGTTCGATCCGGAAGGAAGGGCCGTTGGGGCAATGGGTGTCTCGCGGGACATCACGCGGATGAAGCGCGACCAGGAAGCGCTCAAAGCAAGTGAGGAACGGTACAGGGATCTTTTTGAGAACGCGACCGACCTTATCCAAAGCGTTGGGTCCGATGGACGCTTTGAATACGTGAACGATGCCTGGCGGCGGGTGATGGGCTATTCCGAGGCTGAGATACCCCGGCTTTCGATGCTCGACTTGGTGTCTCCCGACCAGCGGGCATCCTGTGAACACCTCATGGAGCAGGTCTTGCTCGGCGAACAACCCGGGACGGTCCGCTTGGTTTTCGTCACGAAGGAGGGGCGGACCGTCACGGTGGAGGGAACGATGACCGTTCGCACGAGCGAAGGCCGACCAGTGGCAACGCGAAGCATCTTCCGCGACATCACCGGGATGCTGGCCGCGCGGCAACAGGTGGAGGACCACGAAGCAAAACTTCGTGCGCTCTTCGAGAGCAGCGAACACATGTTCTGGACGGTGGACCCGTCCATCAAGATCACCTCGTTCAACAAGGGGTATGGAGACATGATCGAACGCCTCTACGGCGTGCGTCCTCAATTGAAGCGGGACCCGGACTCCCCCAGAACGAAGTTCGCCAGCGAAGGCTATCATGCCTTCTGGGAGAAGAAGTACAAAGAGGCTTTCGCTGGTGTTCCGATCCGTTTCGAAACGGATGTTATCGACATGCTCGGACGGCGCGTATGCAACGAGATCTTCCTGAGCCCGGTGTTCGATCCGTCGGGATCCGTCAATGAGGTTTTCGGCGTGGGTCACGAGATCACCGAACAGAAGGTGGCCGAGGATACCGTGCGCGAACAAGCCGCCAGGCTCAAGGCCATTTTCGAGAGCTCGGCCAACATGATGATCTGGACGCTTGACAAGGACATGCGTATCACGTCGTGCAATGAGCACTTCAAACGCTCCATTGAACAGGTGCACGGCATCACCTTCGCCATTGGCGACCGCTTCGCGGAACGCATGGCCGCGCGCATAGCTCCGGAAAGAGCGAAGGCGTTGTTGGTGAACTACGCCAACGCGCTCCGTGGAAAAGCACAGCAATTCGAAGTCGAGCTGATAGACCTGCATGGGCGGCCCGCATGGGTCGAGAATTTCCTGAACCCGATCGTTGTCAACGGCGAGGTGCAGGAGGTTTCCTGCCTCGCGTACGGCATCACCGATCGAAAACAGGCACAGGAGGAACTGATCCAGAGCCTTGGTGAAAAGGAGGTGTTGCTGAAGGAGGTGCACCACCGGGTGAAGAACAACCTGCAGGTGATCAACAGCATCATGAAGCTTCAAGGCGCGCGGGTGGATGACGATCCTCGGCTACAGGAGATACTCCACCATAGCCGCGACCGGATCCGGAGCATGGCACTCATTCACGAGAGCCTCTACCAGAACAAACAGTTCAGCCTTATCGATCTGGGCAATTACATCGATGGGCTGGCGCGGAACCTTGTCATGAGCTACAGCCTCAGCGGACGCATTTCATTGGATCTGGACCTGGGTCCGGACCCGGTGCCCTTGGTGCTCGATCAAGCGAGCCCATGCGGTCTTATCCTGAACGAGCTCATCAGCAACGCGCTGAAACATGCATACCCAAGCGATAGCGCGGGTATCGTGCGTGTGCGGTTGCAGTTGATCGGAGACCGGGTTGTCATTACCGTGGGCGACGACGGAATTGGTCTTCCCGCAGGGTTCGATGATCAGCGGGACGGGAACCTGGGGTTGGAGCTCGTGCATATGCTGGTTGGTCAGCTGGACGGTCAGATTGAGCGACACGGCCCCCCGGGGGCAACGTATTTACTTACTTTTGAACGTATCAAGCAAAGCGGACATGGCGCAGACGAACGTCCTCGTGGTGGAGGATGAGAGCATTGTTAGCAAGGATATCCAGCACAGCCTCAAGAAATTGGGGTACAACGTGGTGGGCGCGGCGAACACCGGTGAAATGGCGGTAGCTCTTGCCAGCGAACACATGCCGGACATCATTCTCATGGACATCATGCTCAAGGGCGAGATGAACGGGATCGATGCGGCCGATGCGATCCGGCGTAACACGAACATTCCGGTGATCTTCCTCACCGCCTACGCGGATGAGAGCACTTTGGCCAAGGCAAAAGTGACGCAACCCTATGGTTACATCATCAAGCCGTTCAAGGAGATCGACATCCACACGTCGATCGAGATGGCGCTGTACAAGCACAAGAAGGAAACCGAGGTCCTGAAGGAGCGAGATCTGCTGTACGCCTTGGTCGAAAGCAAGGACACCGGCAAGGACATCCTCTTCGTGAAGAGCAACAGTCGCCTGGTGAAGCTGAAGACGAGCGACATCTACTTCATCGAAGCATTGAAGGACTATGTGGTCATCAACACGCTTAACACGCGCTACACCGTCCACAGCACCATGAAGGACATCGAGGCAAAATTGCCCGAAAGCGATTTCATCCGCGTTCATCGCAGCTTCATAGTTCGGGTCGATAAGATCACGGCGATCGAACAACCGAACTTGATCCTGGAGAACGACAAGAAAGTGATCCCCATCGGTGGGAGCTACAAGGACGATCTAGCCAAGCGGCTCAACCTCGTCTAGCACCGCTCGAAGAGAACGCAAGGGAACCCGGTCGATCAACGTCGGCCGGGTTTCTTCTTTGCTGCCGGGCGCCGTTCGAACTTACCGGAAGTGGTTACCGGCCCACGACCCTCCATGAGAACGAAGTCCACGGCACGTCGATCCATGTCCACGGCCTTGATCGTCACCATCACTTCGTCGCCCAAACTGAATTTGCGTCCGGTGCGCTGACCGACCACGCAATACCGGTCTTGATCGAAGCGGAACACATCACCGGGAAGTTCGCGCAAGCCGACCATGCCTTCGCATTTGTTCTCACGCAGCTCCACGTACAGGCCCCAAGCCGTGAGCCCACTGATGATACCCTCGAAGCTTTGCCCGATGCGGGCCAGCAAATACTCGGCCTGTTTGTAGCGGATGCTCGCTCGCTCTGCATCGCTCGCTTGTTTCTCCATGCGCGAGCTGTGTTTGCAGCTCAGCTCGAGCGCTTCGCGGTCCAAGTGCGTTCCGCCGGCCAGGTAGTGGGCCATGGCACGATGCACCAATAGGTCGGGATACCGGCGAATTGGGGAGGTGAAGTGGGTATAGTGCTCGAAGGCCAGACCATAATGACCGATGTTCTCGGTGCTGTAAATGGCCTTGGCCATACTGCGAATGGCCACTTGCTTGATGATGTTCTCCTCTTCCTTCCCGCGAACATCGTGCAACAAGCGATTGATCGCGTGCGGCAGATCCTCGTCCTGTTTCGTAACGAGCGAGTGCCCGAAACTTTTCGCGAGCGCACGTAGTTGCTCCACCTTTTCCGGGGAGGGGAGATCGTGTACGCGATACACGAAGGGTGGCACACCACCCTTGCGTTGCTTGTTCACCCAAGCAGCAACGCGCTTGTTCGCGAGCAACATGAACTCTTCGATGAGCCAGTTCGCAGGCCCCATCACCTTCTCGAACACGCCGATGGGAGCACCCTTCTCATCCAGCTTGAACTTCACCTCGTTACCACCGATCTCCAGCGCGCCGTTCTCAATGCGCTCCTTACGCATCACCTGCGAGAGCCGGTGCAGCACAAGAACCTCCGCCCTAAAGTCACCCTCGCCACCATCGATGATCGCCTGTGCCTCGGCGTATGCGAACCGACGCTGGGAGCGCATTACGGTTCGACCGTACCACTCGGTCTTGATGTCCGCCCGCTCGTCCATTTCGAAGATGGCGCTGAAACTCAGCTTGTCCGTATGCGGGTTGAGCGAACAGAGGTCGTTGCTCAACTTCTCCGGGAGCATGGGCACCACGCGATCGACCAGATAAACACTGGTCGCCCGGTTCGCTGCCTCCATATCGATCACGCTCTTGGGACGCACGTAGTGGCTCACATCGGCTATGTGCACACCGATCTCCCAATGGCCGTTCTCCAAGCGACGAACGCTCAATGCGTCGTCAAGGTCTTTCGCGTCGTCGGGGTCGATCGTGATCGTTGGAATGGTCCGCACGTCGCGGCGACTCGCGATCTCGGCTTCGGTGACCCCATCGGCGATGCTCTCGGATGCCCTTACCACGCTTTCCGGGAATTCCAGTGGCAGGCCGAATTCGGCGAGGATCGCGTGCATCTCCACCTGGTGCTCGCCAGCCCGGCCCAACACCCGTAACACCTTTCCTCGCGGAATATCTCGGGTGTCTTTCCACTCGCCCAGTTCGATGATCGCCTTGTCGCCCTCCTTGGCGTTCAAGGCTTCGTGCGGCGGGATGAAGAAGGGGCGCTTCACACGTTGGTCGTCCGCGACCAGCAACAGGCGACCCTGTTGTTTTTGTATGGTACCCACGAACTCGTTGCGTCTGCGGCTGAGCACCTCCAGAACCTTGCCCTCGGCTCGACTTCCACGTCCCCCCATCAGCTTGATGAGCACCCGGTCCCCATGCAGGGCCATGCCCACGTTGCGGCCGTGTACGAAGACATCCTCCGTTCCTCCCTCCACACGCACGTAGCCGGCTCCGCTGGTAATGATGTCGATGGTCCCCTCCACGCTGTCCTTGCCCCCTTGGGCGGTGTAGCGCCCCTTTTTTCCGCTTTGGATCCGGCCCTCGTCCAAAAGGGCTTCCAGCGCGTCGAAAAGCATGTAGCGGTGCCCCTTGTCCTTGAAGCCCAGCTGCAGGGCCAATTGCTGGCTGGTGATACCGGCATGCCCGGACTTTCTGACGGCGGCAAGCACATCTTGGGCAAGCTGGCCGGGTGAGGGTTGGGGACGGTTGCGGGGCATGTATCGAGGGGGGCTCCAGGCGGGTTTTCCAGAGGGCCGGCAAGATAACCGGAGGGTCAGGCGGGGCCTTCACCAACGATCGTTGATAACCACGGCCGGATCGCTACATTTGCCGCCCGTTTCCGGTTCCCGGCAAGCCATGCAGGAAAGCGCCAAGATCTTCAGCGGTACCGCCACCCGGTACTTGGCCGAGCAAATAGCGGCCTCGAGCGGGGAGCGCTTGGGCGAGGTGAGCGTGAGCCGCTTCAGCGACGGCGAGTTCCAACCAAGTTTCGAGGAAACGGTGCGTGGCGATCTCGTCTTCATCGTTCAGAGCACGTTCCCTCCGGCGGACAACTTGCTGGAGCTTCTTATGATGGTGGATGCGGCCAAGCGCGCCAGTGCGAAACGCATCGTGGCCGTTCTGCCCTATTTCGGATTCGCCCGACAAGATCGAAAGGATAAGCCCCGTGTAAGCATCGGGGCCAAGTTGGTGGCCAACATGCTCACGGCCGCAGGCGTGGACCGTGTGATGACGATGGACCTTCATGCGGACCAGATCCAGGGCTTCTTCGAGGTTCCTGTGGACCACCTGTTCGCCAGCAGCATCTTTCTTCCGCATATCAAGGAGTTGGGACTGAAAGATCTGGTCATGGCAGCACCGGATACCGGAGGAACCAAGCGGGCCAACGCCTATAGCAAGCACCTGGGCTGTGATATGGCCATCTGCTACAAGCAGCGAAAAGTGGCCAACCAGATCGAGCGCATGACGGTGATCGGTGACGTGAAGGGCAAGAACGTTGTGCTGGTCGATGATATGATCGACACCGCAGGAACCCTTACCAAAGCCTCCGACATGATGACGGACCTCGGCGCGCTCTCCGTCCGTGCGGTTTGTACCCACGCGGTTCTCAGCGGCGATGCGTGCCAGCGGATAGAACGCAGTACGCTCACGGAGCTCATTGTTACCGATACCATTCCAATTGGGCCGGAGAAGTTGGCCCACACCAACAAGATCAAGCAACTTTCCGTGGCCCAACTGTTCGCCGACGTGATCCGTCGAGTGCGCAGCCACGAAAGCATCAGCAGTCATTTCATAATTGCATAACACCCGTTCGGTCATGAACAAAGTAGCGCTCAGCGGCACCGTCCGCGATCATATCGGCACCAAGTATGCCGCCCAATTGCGCCGGGCGAAGCGCGTACCCTGCGTACTTTATGGTGGTTCCGGCACCGTTCACTTCAGTGTGGAAGAAGCATCTCTTCGCAAGGTTGTCTTCACTCCGGAGGCGAACAGCATCGAACTCGATCTTGGGGGCAACAAGACGCTCGCGATGGTCCACCAGAAGCAGTTCCACCCGTTGAGCGACCGCGTGATCCACGTGGACTTCATGGAGATGAAGGAGGACCGCGAGGCGCGCGTGCAGCTTTCGATCCGGCTCAAAGGCCAGCCGGCCGGGGTGCGCGAAGGGGGCAAGCTCAACCAGACCATGCGCAAGCTCACGGTGAAGGGGCTCCCCTCACGCATACCAGCCTTCATCGACGTGGACGTGACCAACTTGGCACTGAACCACAGCGTACATGTGAGCGACCTGAAGCTCGATGGTCTAGTAGCCGTGGGTAGCCCGGAGGATGTGGTGGCCACGGTGAAGGTGCCGAAGAAAGTGGAGGAGGTTGCTGCAGCAACAGCCGCTACTCCCGGAGCCGCACCCGCCGCTGGTGCAACACCCGCCGCTGGCGCGACCCCAGCTGCCGACGCCAAGGCTGCCGACGCCAAACCCGCCGCGAAGAAGTAGTCCCAAGGCTACAGCGATCCAGATTCCTGTTCATGAACGGACCCGGCACACGCCGGGTCCGTTTCTTTTGCACCCGCAATGAAGTACCTGATAACGGGACTGGGCAATCCCGGCGAAGAGTACGCCGGAACACGACACAACATCGGATTCCAAATAGTGGATGCATTGGCCACGACAGCTGCCGTACGATTCGCCCCGGATCGCTACGCCGATCGCGCAGAGCTTCGCCATAAAGGGCGTTCGTTCATCCTGATCAAGCCCGGCACCTTCATGAACCTTAGCGGCAAAGCCGTGCGCTACTGGATGGACCAGGAGAATGTTCCGGGGGATCGCCTCTTGGTGGTTACCGATGACCTGGCGCTGCCCTTCGGTGCAGTGAGGATACGCGCGAAAGGAGGTGCCGGGGGCCACAACGGGCTGACGAGCATTATCGAGACCATAGGAACAGAGGAATTCCCGCGCCTGCGCTTTGGCATCGGCAGCGATTTTGCCCGAGGTCGCCAGAGCGAATACGTTTTGGGGGCGTGGACCGAGGAGGAGCGCAGGACCCTGGGCGAGCGGATCGAGTTGGCGGGCAAGGCTATTCTCCAGTTCGGACTGTTGGGCGTGGCCAGCGCCATGAACAACTTCAACAAGCGCTGAACCGGCGCACCGGACGGCGTTACTTTTGGCACAACAGCACCAGCACCATGCTCAGCAAGAAGATCGAAGAAGCACTGAACGGACAAGTGGCCACCGAGGCCATGAGCAGCAAGGCGTACCT
>JAGNSU010000024.1:0-3175 GCA_017987895.1 Flavobacteriales bacterium
CCACGGACCTTCCTGTGGACCCGGCTTATGTCAGCGCTCTACTTGCCGCAGGGAACATCCAGCTGGTGGGCACAAGCCGTTGGCAGAACAGCGCCACCATCCGCACTACCGACACGCTGGCCTAGGACACGTTGGCACAGTTGCCCTTCGTTCAGAATTTGCGCTGCCTGCAGGATGGAACTGTACGACCCGGTCGTGTGGGGTCGAAATGGCCGGAGGAGTTCCGCAACAGCGTGGATGCTCCCTATGAGCAGTACTATGGCAGGGGTTTTCGGCAGCTATCCATGATGAACGGCCACCTGTTGCACGAGGTGGGTGCTCGTGGCGAAGGGATCCTGTTGGGCATTTTGGACAGTGGCTTCGAGAACGCCGACATCCTTCCCGCTTTCGCACCCTTGCGTGCCCGGAACGGGATCGTGCTCACGGCGGATCTCGTGACCGGGGATGGGAACGTGTACCAGGACCATTGGCATGGACGGTCCGTGCTGTCCATCATAGCCGCCCAGCTACCAGGTGAACTCGTCGGTGCTGCGCCGAACGTGAACGTTGCGTTAGTACGCACCGAGGATGCCGCCACGGAATACATCGTTGAGGAGGACAACTGGGTGCGCGGTGCGGAGATCCTTGACAGCCTGGGATGCGATGTGCTCAACACTTCGCTGGGCTACACCCAGTTCGACGATAGCACACAGGACCATTCGGTGTCCGATCTCGACGGTCTTACCACCCGCATCAGCATCGCTGCGGGCATGGCGGCCCAGAAGGGCATGATCGTGGTGAACAGCGCGGGCAACAGCGGACAGAGCGATTGGCACTACATCAGTGCTCCGGCCGATGCCCTCGGTATTCTGGCGGTAGGGGCTGTGGGCAGCTTTCGCGAAAGTGCGCCGTTCAGCGGGCATGGCCCCAGTGCGGATGGGCGGGTGAAGCCCGACGTGTGCGCGATGGGGTGGGGCACGGCCGGTCTGGACATCGATGGCGTGCATATCGCAGCGATCAACGGTACTTCGTTCAGCGCGCCATTGGTGGCGGGTGCGGTGGCTTGTCTCTGGCAATTGCATCCTGACCGGAGCGCTCAGGAAGTGATGGATGCTGTGCGCCGGACCGCTTCGCACAATGCTCGGCCGGATGAGGACTTCGGGTTCGGCATCCCCGATCTGTGGCGTGCGCACCTCCTGCTTCAGGGGGTCGATCTGAGCGGCCTTACGGGGGGACAGTTCTTCAATGTGATGCCGGTGCCGTTCACGGACCACCTCGAGCTGGAGCTGTTCACAGGGAACGATGGCCTTCTACAGGTGGACCTCTTCGACATTACCGGCCGCCCTGTTTGGTCGGTGCAGGAACGCTTGGAGCATCGCATCTACCAACGTGTGTGGCTGGGTGATGCGGGTCTGGCCATGCTACCTGCCGCGCCCTACGTGCTGCGGTTGCGTATCGGGGATCGGACCGAGCAGCGTTCCGTCATCAAGTCGCTGCATTGATCAGTGCCTCCAGCGCTCGTTCTCCTCTCCGTTGATCTTCTGTTGTCCGCTTACCGGCGTGGCATCTTTCCCATGGCCGGGCCCACGGGACGTATTACCTGGCACGATCCTGACCCCCGGGCCGTTTTCGATCTGGAACGCCTCACCATGCCTTCCCGACTCGCCCGCTACGTGCGGGCGAACCGCTTCGCGTTCCGTATCGATAGGGCCTTTGGCGCCGTGATCCGGGGATGCGCCGAACGCGAACCACGTTGGATCAGCGAGGACATGATCCATGTTTACATGGAGTTGCATCGGCTCGGGCACGCGCATTCGGTGGAGGTATGGAACGGGGGATCGCTCCTGGGGGGGATCTACGGTATCGCGATCGGCGGGGTGTTCTTCGGCGAGAGTATGTTCAGCCGTGCGCCGAACGCGAGCAAGGCCGCTTTTTTCCACTTGGCCGCGCATCTCCGCACGCGCGGGTTCACCCTGTTCGACACCCAATACCTCAATGCCCATACCGCATCGCTCGGCGCATTTGAGATCCCCCGCCACCGGTTCCGTGCCGAACTGATGGCTGCGCTGGAGCTTTCCGCGGAGTTTTAAGCTGGCCATCAACTGAACGATCCGGGGGATCCGGTCGCATGCCCCATTTTTGTACGGTTCTTGTCACATACTCCCCAACCGTCAGCCATGCGCTCCATTCTGGTCCTCGCCCTATCTCTTTGCACCGTACCACTGCGGGCGCAGGCCGATCTGCTGACGGAGATCACGCTACCCGCCAAGATCACCACAGGAACGCTCATGCTCGCCCTCTGCACCGACACGAACACTTTCGCCGAGGAATTCGGTGGAACATTGCGCAAAGTGGAGGCCTCGGGCCCAATGGTACAGGTGCGTTTCGAGAACCTGGCACCAGGGAATTACGCCCTCAAGGCATTTCTCGACCAGAACGGGAACGGTAAGTTGGACCTTTCTCCAAAAGGTTTTCCGCAGGAGCCCTTTGGCTTCAGCAACAACGCCTTCGGTCGTCCGGGGCCCGCGCTGTTCAACAAGGCTGTATTCCCAGTGGGGGGGGAGGATACAGTGGTAAAGATCAGGCTGAAGGGTTAGTCCTCAGCCGCGTTCGTTCCGGACCGCCGTAGTGCGTACCTCTTGACGGTCCGCCAGGTACTTCTGGTAGCCTTCGCTGAACTGCACCCGCTGATCGATCACATCGTTCCAACGGCCCATCAATGACACCAACACCTCACAGGCTTCGCGCAAACCATGTTCACCCCCGCTGAAACGGGTGAGCAGGTCAGCATCGCCCTTTTTGGTGATGTAGTTCTCCAACATGGGTGCCGCCAGGCGCCGCAGTTGTACCCGGAACCCGCATTGGCGGGCTACGGCCAGGTCCAATACGTCATCGAAAAAGAACGCCACCTGTTTGGCTTCCAACCCGTGCGTGGTGAGGAACTGGGTGAAGGCGTCCGGCTTGTTGTTGAACCCCATGTAGATCTGGTCCAGGTGCTCGCGTGCAGCGAACCGCTCTGCCAGTGGGTTCTGCTGGCCGGTAATGATAGCCGTAGGGGGCATTTGCTTGTTGGCGATCCACAAGGCGAAGCGCAACAAGTTCACCCCCATGCTGTCCACTTCGCTGAACGGGCTGCCGCCTTGCGCGTCCTTCCAACCATCGTTGAACACGCCATCCCAATCGAAGACCAGCGCTC
>JAGNSU010000024.1:3275-13404 GCA_017987895.1 Flavobacteriales bacterium
TTGGCGATCCACAAGGCGAAGCGCAACAAGTTCACCCCCATGCTGTCCACTTCGCTGAACGGGCTGCCGCCTTGCGCGTCCTTCCAACCATCGTTGAACACGCCATCCCAATCGAAGACCAGCGCTCTGATGCCGTGCAGTTGCCGGGCCAACATGTCCGGCGGCCGCAGGAAGCGGGTTCCGAGCGTGCCGAAGATCTTCAGGTGGTCCATGGTTCAGTACTCTTTACGCACCCTTTGCCATTCCTCCCAACATCGCTCCGGGTCTATGTCTTTGTAGCCACGCGATGCATCGATCTCGAGTGCGACATCCTTCGGGACCGCCACTGACGGACAAGCATCCCGTATCCGCATCACTTCTTCCTCGGTCAATGGGCTTCCCTTTTCTCGCTCTCGGTTCAACAATGTGGCGACCAAGCTCGGCATGGGGTATATCACCAAGTTGTCGGACTTCCCCATGGGGAGGATGCCTTACTATCCACTACCCGGCAATGGCCTTCAGCAGGTCCTGGACATCGAGCATGCCGAGTTGCTTGCCGCCCTCGCTTACGCTGATCGTGTCCACTTGTTTGGCCTTGAAAAGTCTCTGCGCTTCATCCAACAACGCCTCTGGGCCCACGGTGATGGGTTCGCTGAAGGAGAGGGCGCTGAGTTTCTTCGCAAGGAATTTGTTGCCTTCCTTCTCAATGCCCCGGCGCAATCCACCGTCAGTGAACACGCCCTTGTTCTTGCCCTTGGCATCCACCACCATCACGGCTCCGAAGCCGTGCTTGGTCATTTCTACCAGCGCCTCGCTCACGGTGGCGCTGTCCTTTACCACGGGGTTGCTGCGTGAGAGGATGTCCTTCACCTTCATGGTGATCAGGCGCGTGTGCTCGTAGAACTGCTGCGTGCCCAGTTGGGTCATGTGGTTGTCCGTGAGTTGCTTCATCAGCTTCCAAGGCACGGTAATGGTGTGTACGCCGATGTTCACGGCGTTCCGCACGTGCTCCACGGTCCGCACGCTGCTGAACATGATCTTGCTGTCATATCCATAGTAATTCACCGCTTCCACGCACTGTTGGACGAGGCTCAGCGCATCGTGCCCCTGGTCCTGCAAACGTCCCACCAGCGGGCATACGTAGGTGGCCCCTGCCTGCATGGCCATGTACGCCTGTTGCAGGGTGTACACCAGGTGAACGTTCACCATGATGCCCTCGTTGCGGAGCATGCGGCACGCCCGCAGCCCTTCGAGCGAGACGGGGATCTTGAAGACCGTGGTCTCCTTCTTCAACCCCATTTTCAACTGGCGCTTCGCTTCCTTCACCACCTCCTCAGCGGTTCCTCCAAGTGCTTCCACTTGCAGAATGGGCACCTTCTTCGCGAGGTCCAGGATCATCTTGTCGATGTTCGTGACCCCGCCGCGGTGCATGAAGGTGGGCGTGGTGGTAAGGCCGGTGAGGAAGCCCAACTTGAAGGCTTCGTCGATCTCGGTGATATCGGCGCTGTCGAGGTAGAGTTCCATGGTCTGTGACGTACCGCAAAGTGCGCAAAGAGCGCGAAGGAATGCGGGGAGTTAAGCGTTAACGGGTTGGTGACGGTACGCCACTTCGACCGCATGTAGGTCGAGCAATGGTTTCAGGAATTCTTCGAGATCGTACACGCAGAGCTGGCTGGCCGCATCGCATAGGGCTTTGCTTGGATCAGGATGGGTCTCGATGAAGACGCCATCGACACCAGCGGCCACACCTGCGCGCGCGATGGTGGGCATCACGTCGCGGTTCCCGCCTTTCGGGTCGGCGCTGGGGATACCGTACTTCCGGATGCTGTGCGTGATATCGAACACCACTGGATAGCCTGTCTTGCGCAAATGATAGAAGGCGCGGGGATCCACCACCAGATCGTTGTAGCCGAAGGTGTAGCCGCGCTCGGTGAGGATGATCTTGCTGTTGCCCACGCTCTCGCACTTCCTCGCGGGATTGATCATGTTCTCCGGTGCGAGGAACTGCCCGTGCTTGATGTTCACCACAGCGCCGGTCTTCGCGGTCTCGGTCACCAGGGTGGTCTGCATGCAGAGGTAGGCGGGGATCTGGATCACATCGCACACTTCGGCGATCGCTTTCGCCTGGCCGGGGTAGTGGATGTCCGTGAGGATCGGGAAGCCGAAGTCCTTTTTGATCCGTGCCAGCATCTTCAATCCTTCCTCCAGGCCCGGGCCTTGGTAGAAGTCAACGCTGCTGCGATTGTCCTTGGTGAAACTGCTCTTGTAGATCACGGGCAACTTCAGCCGGTCGCTCACTTCCCGTAGCTTCGCGGCCGTGCGCAGCATCACGCTTTCCTCTTCGATCACGCATGGGCCGGAGATGAGAAAGAGCGGATCCGCTCCGCAAGCTATGTTGCCTACTGGGACGATCTTGGTCATGGCATGGGCCGGGGTCAACGGCGAAGGCGCGAAGTTAGCCCTACTTCCTCTGGTCGAGGTCGGGTGCTCAAAGCACCTGCAGGTGCAACATCCGCTTTCCGTCCAGGAAACCTTCCAAATTGTCACCGCTGGCCATCGGACCAACACCAGCCGGTGTACCCGTGAAAAGCAGGTCCCCGGGTTCGAAGGTGATGAAGCGGGACACATGGGCGATCAGCTCATGCACGGGAAAGATCATGTCGCGTGTGCGCCCGCGTTGTACCAGTGTGCCGTTGCGTAGCAGTTCCATTTGGAACCCTTGTAGGTTGGTCGCGCTGGTCATGGGCAGGTGGACCTCGCCGAGCACCGCTGAATCATCGAACGCCTTGGCCTTCTCCCAAGGCAGACCTTTCGCCTTCAGATCGTTCTGTACCTCACGCGCTGTTAGGTCGAGGCCCAGGGTATAGGAACTGATGAGCCCGGGCGCCATGGCGGCAGGGATATCCTTCGCGTACCCATCGATCACGCACACCAGTTCCAATTCGTGGTGGATGGTGCCTAGGTTCTGCGGTAATTTCAAGGGGCGGCCGGGATGCGCGATCGCGGTGAAGGGCTTCAGGAAGAACACGGGTTCGTCCGGCATGGCGTTGCCGAGTTCCTTGGCGTGCTCCCCGTAGTTGCGCCCGATGCAAATGCACTTCATCCGGTTCCTGTCAAAGTGGGATCAAACGTCGGTATGCTCCAAGCTGTTGCGCATGACGTGTATCGTGCTCTCGGGCAGTTCGGCCTTGGTCATCAGCCATTGCAGGTAGCCGGGATCGTTGCGGCCGATGCTCTCCAGGGTCCAGCCTTTGTATTTGCCGAATGCGAGGCAGATATGCCCGCTGTTGTCGAACGCCAGTTTGCCGCCTGCGTCAGGACTGCGTTGCCGATCACCGCTCATCTCCCCGAGCGCGTCCACATCGGTGGGCAGATCGGCGTAGCGTTCCAGTTGGGCCAGCAGCACATCCGCTGTCGCTTCGACATCGGCGAGGGCATTGTGCGCTCCGGCATGGTCGCGATCGCAATAGAACTTGAGCGCGGCGGAAAGGTTGCGCGGTTCCATGCGGTGGTAGATGCGTTGCACGTCCACGATCCGCATCACGGCCGTGTCCCAGGCATGGCCCACGCGGAAAAGCTCTTCGGCGAGGAACGGCACGTCGAACCGGATACAATTGAAACCAGCGAGGTCGCAGCCCGCCAAATGCTCTAGCACGGTAGTGGCCACTTGTTCCAGTTCGGGGGCGTCGGCCACATCGGCATCTGTGATGCCATGCACTTCTGTTGCTTCCGCCGGAATGGGTATGCCCGGGTTCACCAGTGTTTGGTACGCGGCACGCGTGCCATCCAATTCGAGGCGCACCACACCGATCTGCACGATGCGGTCCTTGCCGATCCGGATGCCTGTGGTCTCCAGGTCGAAGAAGGCGAGGGGGCGTTGAAGTTGCAGGCGCATACGACCAAGGGCCGTTCATAACGACCGTGGTTCCAAAGATGCCCATGAAAAAGCCCCCCGGCGCGCCGGGGGGCTTTCAAGTTCTTCACAGTCCGGCGGTTCAGCGCGTCTTCAGTTTCACATACTGGAACTTACCGTACTTCTCCGTGTTGATGAAGTCACCCCGATAGGCCGGTCCTTGTACCAATGAGTTCACGGCCTCGAGTAGGATCAGGTCCGGGTTCTTGCCCCGTTCCTTCACGGCCTCGATCAATCGCGCACGGGCGTCCTCCATCCGCTTGCTGCTCAGGTTCTCGTTCGTCCCGAAGGTCTTGGTAGGTACGTTCGAGGCGCTGGCCTCGATCACCACGTTCGCCTTGCCGTTCTTCTCGATCAGACCAACTACCGTGTCGATGAAGTCCTTCCAATCCTTCTCGGCCTGGTCGATGTCCTTCATGTTGTACGCGTAGTACTTGGCATACTCATCGGCATAGGATGCATCGGGCATTACGTGGGTCTTGCCCTTTTCCTTCAATTGCGCGTCGGTCAGGTAGTCCTCCTTTTTGGTGGGCTCGCCTTTCTCCTTGGCGCCCGGCGGCGAGCCTTTGGGGAGGTCCACGATGCTCGCCGGACCGGTGATGCTCACCGGGTTCAGGTAGATCTCTTTGTTGATCTCCTGGTAGGCGGTCTCGCATTCCACGTAGATATCCTCGGTGTGGATGGTCTTGTCGTCCACCCGGTAGTCCAGGTTGTACTCTTTGCACGGAGGCAGGATCACTACGTAAACGCCATCCCTTTGGCGCGGCTTGTATGCCTTCACCTCCCCGGTGCTCTTATCCGTAACGTAGAGGATGGTGCTTGGTGGCAGTGTGGTGCCCGGCGGCGGGATGATGAAGCCCTTGAGCACAGTGAGCCCTTCGGCTTCCATGTCCTCTGGAAGGTCCACGAAGTAGATGTCTTTCTCGCCGTAGCCCCCGATCTGATCGCTGCTGAAATAACCACGGCGACCGTCCGCGGTGGTGACGAAGAAGGCATCGTCATCGACGGTGTTCAGCGGGTAGCCCATGTTCTGCGGCGCGCTCCACGTGCCGTCCTCCTGTAGTTCGGTGGTGAAGATGTCGAAACCACCCATGCTGTTGTGCCCTTTGGAGGCGAAGAACATGGTGCGCGCGTTCGGATGGATGAACACGGCGTCCTCGTCATAGGCGGTATTGACCGGTGCACCGATGCTTTGGGCTTTGCTCCATTCCCCGTTGGGCAGTTTCACCACACGGTAGATGTCGCGTCCGCCCGCACCGCCGCTTCGATCGCTCACGAAATAGAGCGTGTTGCCGTCCGCGGTGATCGCCGCGTGGGTCTCCCAACTCTTGGTGTTCACGTCGCTGCCGATCAGGAGCGGATCGCTCCACAACTCACCCACCAATCGGCTCTCGTACAGGTTGCCATCACCTCCGTCGTCCCGGTAGATGAACAGGGTTTGCCCGTCGGCGGAAACGTTCACCGAGGCGAGGTGTCCGGCTTCGACAGGGTTGATGTTGATGAGCTCGGGCGCCTGCCAGTTGCCTTCCCGGTCCTTGTAGGTCACATAGATGTTCTCATAGGGCAGGCCCGCTACAATGTCGATGATCCCCGAGTTGGAGCTGTCCGGACGGATCCGTCGGCTGGTGAAGAACAACGCGTTCCCGTCCACCGAGAGCACTGGGCTGAAGTCCGGATGGTCGTTGTTCACCACCTGTCCGACGTTGCTCACTTGGTAGGGCTTGGGCGCGGCGATCAGCGCGCGTGCGTTCGTCGTTTGTTGGATCCCGCGCGTGGCCGCCGGGGCCAGGTCGTGGTTCTTGTCCGCTTCGGCGAGGAATTTCTGATAGTACTGGTCGGCTTTGTCGAAATCCCCGTTCAGGTGGTAGGCGCGGCCCAGGTAGTAGTCCACTTCCGCGGGCGCGTTGGTCTCCTTGGGGTCGAAGGGATCGTACCCGGCGGTGTTGAAGCCCCCATAACCGGCACTGCGTTGTTCGGAAGCCTTCGACAAGTAGGGCAGGGCCTTTTGCTTCTGGTTATAGGAATGGAAAAAGCAATAGCCCGCCTTGTAGTTGAGATTGGCGTTGGTGGGCTGGTCCTTCACAAGCTGATCCCAGATCTCGGCGCTCTGATTGAACAGCTTCTCCTCCATCAGCTTGTTGGCCTCTTCGAACCTCCAGAGGAACGAGGTGTTGTCCCCTTGCGCGAGGGCCGATAATGAACAGCCGATCAGGCCTGCGGTGAAAAGAGCAGCGTAGCCGTTTGTCATTGCTTGACGAGTTCGATGGTTCCGATCCTGGTGTGCGGCGAAATGTAGCCAATTTCCAACCCGCGCTCGGGTGAGTTCAATACTCTGCGTCCAGTGGCCAATTCTCGAGGATATCGGCCACGCGCCGAACGAACTTCCCGCCCAGGGCACCATCCACCACGCGATGGTCGTAGCTGTGGCTCAGGAACATCATGTGGCGTATGGCGATCACGTCGCCCGTGGGTGTCTCGATCACCGCGGGTTTCTTGCGGATGGCGCCCGTGGCCATGATCGCTACCTGGGGTTGGTTGATGATGGGGGTCCCGAGCACATTGCCAAAGGTGCCCACGTTGGTCACGGTATATGTGCCACCACTGATGTCGTCCGGGTTCAACTTGCCTTGGCGGGCCCGGTTCGCCAGATCGTTCACCGCCTTGGCCAAGCCGACCAGGTTGAGGCGGTCGGCATTGCGGACCACCGGCACGATCAAGTTGCCCGAGGGCAGGGCCGCGGCCATTCCGATGTTGATGTCCTTCTTCTTGATGATCGTTTGTCCATCGACCTGGATGTTGATCATCGGCATTTCCTTGATCGCTTGCGCCACGGCCATGAGGAAGATCGGGGTGAAGGTGATCTTCTCCCCCTCACGCTTCTCGAAAGCGGCTTTCACTTTTTCCCGCCAAAGCACCAAATTGGTCACGTCCGCTTCCACGAAGCTGGTGACGTGAGGGCTCACGTGCTTGCTCATCACCATGTGGTCGGCGATCAGCTTGCGCATGCGGTCCATCTCGATCAGTTCATCGCCTTGGGCCGGTGTGACCTTGGGAGCTTGGGGCTCCGGTCTCGCCTCTGGCCTCGGGCTGCTGGCCGTTGGCTGCGCGGCAGAGGCCGGGGCCGGTGTGCTGTGGACCGGATCTGGTGAGGTACTTCGGTTGGGCAGATAAGCGAGCAGGTCCTTTTTGGTCAAACGGCCACCTTCCCCTGAACCGGGAAGTGCTTCCAACTCGGCCATGGTCACCCCTTCGCTGCGGGCGATGTTGCGCACCAGCGGGCTGTAGAATTTTCCGGTCGGGCTTGACTTGGTGATCGGGGCGCTAGGAGCAAGGGAAGAGGCAGGAGCGACGATCGGGGTTTTCGCGGATCCGTTCGTCGCTGAGGCGATCGGAGCGGTGGCGCTGGGAGCGGGAGCGCTTGCCCCTGCTCCTGTCCCAGCCCCAGCTTCGGAGCCGATGATCGCGATAGGTTGTCCCACCTTCACCACATCCCCTTCGTTCACCGAGCGCTTCACAAGGATGCCATCGTACGGGGCGGGTACTTCACTGTCCACCTTGTCGGTGGCGATCTCCACGATCGGTTCATCGGCTTTCACCGGATCGCCCTCGTTCTTGAGCCACTTGATGATGGTGGCCTCGGCCACACTTTCGCCCATCTTGGGCAGGAGGATCTCGTTCTGGGCCATGGGATCGGTGGCCAAAAGTAACCACGCGCCTCTCCGCTCGGTCGTTCGGCCGGGATCAGGTGCCCGACCCCAACAAGGACAGTCCCCGACCGATCAGCCCAAGGTCTTCCAATGCATGGTAGTCCTTCGCGTACGTAAGGTTGATGCGCTCCACCACCAAGGGGTCCGGCCGAAGCCCGCGAGCGGTCACCGGGTCCAGTACGCCAGGGCGGAGGGCCGGAAGTTTCATGCTACGCGCACCAGCGTGGTGGAACGCCACCCAGGTGCGTCGGCCCAAAAGAACATCGAACAAATTGCGGACGTAAGTGCCGCGCCGCTCCACGAACCAGATGTTCACCGGGAGCGTGATCAGAAGGACCGCTGAACTGATCAGGTCCACGAGCCGCTTGTTGCGACGGGCGCTCGGACTGTCCACCGCGTGGGCTTCGAGCACCATCAGGTCGTTCAGGCTTTCAATGCTGCTCGGGCCGATGATGAACTCGCGGCCCGGTTGGGCGATCTTGAACATGGTCCCGGTGCGGCTGAGCAAGGCCATCAACTCCACTATCCGTCCCCAGCCCAGGTCCTTGGCGCAGAACACCACTTCGTCGATACCCTGCTTGCGGATCTCCTTCCGCAATCGCGCTGGTCCTTCGGTCCCTTCCACTTCCTTCGGATGGAAATGGATCTGCCGACCCAATCCGAAATGGGTCTGCCACAAAAGCGCCATCGCATGTTCGGCTTCCTCCAAGCTGCCTATGGTGAGGATCCGCCTTCTGTCCAACGAACGCCAGCCGTAGCTGCGCACGCCGAGCAGGTGCAGGCCCAGCCGACCGACCAGGGATACCAAAGCGGCCGCCCCGGTGAACAGGAGCAGGTGCCCCAGCGTGACGGCGTTCATTTGGGCGTGGGTTAGGAGCACGGTGGCCAGAAGCCCGAAGAAAAGCGCTCCGCTGAAGGCCTTGCTGGGCCGCACCGGCCGGTCATAAGCTCCGATCACCCCGTTGCAAACCACCAGCAGCAGCGGCAAGGTGATCAGGGTGGTGCGTAGCGGAAAGATGAAACCCGGATCGAGCTGGTGGTGCGTGATCAACAGGCAGGCGGCCAGACCGATGACATCGAGCAGCGGAAGCAATGCCCGACGCAGAAAGCGCATCACAATGGCGCCGGCGGCGCTCAGGTAAATGGCCCCCCGAATCAACCATGCGAAAAGGTCCGGCCCTTTGCGCGTGAAGTGTTTCTGGGCGAAAATGGCCATGGCATTGTAGAACACGAAGACGTAGTTCACACTGCTCTTCTTGGTGCTTTCGCCTTTGTAATGGAGAATGCGCGCCTCGGGGAAGTAGTAGTTGTCGTACCCACCGAGCGTGATCCGATAGCTCAGGTCGATGTCCTCCCCGTACATGAAGAAGCTCTCGTCCAGCAGTCCCACTTCGTCCAGGGTTTTCTTCCGCAGGAACATACATGCGCCGGAAAGTATCTCGATGCGCGCCGTGTCGTTCTCCGCCAGGTGGCCCAGATGGTAGCGCCCGAACACGCGGCTACGCGGGAACATGCGCGCCAGTCCGATGATCTTGTAGAACGCCACGGAGGGGGTGGGCAGCCCACGTTTGCTCTCGGGCAGAAAGCGTCCGGTACCGTCCACCATCTTCACACCCAGGCCACCGGCTTTTGGGTGCGCGTCCATGAAGGCGATCACTTTGCGGAAGACATCCTCGCCAACGACGGTATCCGGGTTCAGCAGCAGCACGTATTCCCCTTGTGCCGACCGGATCGCCTGGTTGTTCGCCCGGCTGAACCCGACGTTCTCCGAGTTGGCGATGAGCTGCACGCCGGGGTAGCTGTCGCGCACCAGTTCCACGCTTCCATCGGTGCTGAGGTTGTCCACCACGAAGACCTCCCCGCTGATGTCCTTCATCGCCTCCAGTACCGCGCGCAAGCACTGGTCCAGGTAGGCCCGAACGTTGTAGTTGACGATGATGACGGAGAGCTTCAGGGGCGTCGGTTGTTTGGTTGTCGGTTGTTGGTTGCCAGCGCCGCCATCCGCGGGCAGCGGACAACCGTCGACCGACCACTATCTCCTCACACTCTGTTCATAGGGTTTCCGATCGGCGATGCTGCGGCCCAATGTAAGCTCGTCCACATGCTCCAGGTCGCCACCTACGCTGATGCCACGCGCGATCATGCTCACGGCTACGCCGCGTTCGTGCAAGCGTTTGTTCAGATAGAAGCATGTCGTATCGCCCTCCAACGTGGCGCCCAACGCCAGCACGGCTTCCCGCACTTCGCCGCTGTCCGTGCGTTCCAACAGGCGGCCAATGCGCAGATCCTCGGGCCCGATGCCGTCCATGGGGCTGATCACCCCACCGAGCACATGGTAAAGGCCCTTGAACTGCCGCGTGTTCTCGATCGCGATCACGTCGCGGATGTCCTCCACCACGCAGATCAGCCCGCGGTCGCGCGCTTTGTCGCTACAAATGCCGCATACCGGCTGGTCGCTGATGTTGCAACAGTCCTGGCAGTAGCGCACTTCCTCGCGCAGCTTGCGCACGGCTTCAGCGAAGCGCTGCAC
>JAGNSU010000024.1:13504-40082 GCA_017987895.1 Flavobacteriales bacterium
CACATCTTGGCCGTGACGCGCATCCGCGTGTCGCCCGTGGCCACGCTGTTGGGAATGGTGATCTGGCCGTTGTACACGGGTCCGGAAAGATGATCCACCGAGAGCAATGTTTCGCCCACGTCGTCCAACTGGCCGTCGTGGTTGAAGTCCACCCAGATCCGCAGGTTCATGTGCGGGCTGATCTGTTCGTCGATGGTGAAGGCGATCGTGACCGGATAGGTGCCGCCCTTTTGCAACACCGTGCTCAGGCCGGTGTTCACATAGCTGTTGTAGGGATAGTCCTCGATGTCCGCACTGGTGCGGTCGATGGTGTTGCAGACCACCTGCGTGATGCCCGGCATCGTTGGCGCATACGGCACCGCAGTGGTGGGTACACACCATTGCGCTTCGACGGTAGGTGCGAGGAACAGAAGAGGTAGGAGGTGTAGTTGTCTGGCCATGGCCGTTGGGTTTGCTCCAACGACTTGCCCGTGCGCACCGATGGTTGTACCCGCTGGGATGGCCGGTGCGGGACACAGGGAACGGCCGTGATGGGCGTGGGAACGGTGGGATGAAAGGGGAGGAGCCGAGACGCCCCACGAACCAACTGACAACCGCCAACGAACAACTCTTAGTGGGGGATCTCCGCAAAGAGGCCACAGACCCCTTCCTTCGCGAACATGAGCTCCACTCTGCTCCTCAGCATCGTCCTGGCGTACTTCCTTTTGCTGCTGGGCATCGCGTGGTACACCGGGCGCGGCACCAGCGGCCATGCCTTCTTCACTGGAGACCGCAAGAGCCTTTGGTGGGTGGTGGCCTTCGGCATGATCGGTACCAGCCTCAGCGGGGTCACCTTCATCAGTGTGCCGGGTTGGGTGAAGAGCAACCACTGGAGCTACTTGCAGGTGGTGGTCGGTTATGTGATCGGTTATTGGATAGTGGCGGGCGTGTTGCTGCCGCTCTACTACCGCATGCAGCTCACCAGCATCTATGGCTATCTGCGCCACCGTTTCGGCATGCACAGCTACCGCACCGGTGCTTCGTTCTTCCTACTGAGCCGCACGCTGGGCGCCACCATCCGCATCTATCTCGTGTTGAACGTGCTACAGCTCGCCGTGGTGCAGGAGTTGGGGATCCCGTTCTGGCTCACCACCGCGATCATCCTACTGATGATCGTGCTATACACCTTCCAAGGTGGTGTGAAGACGATCGTGTGGACCGACACGCTGCAGACACTCTTCATGCTGGCCGCGCTGGTAGGTGCCGTGGTCTACATCGTTCAGCAACCCGGCCTGGCGGATTGGACCACGCAATTGGGCACGAGCGGCATGACCACCGTTTGGAATTTCGATTGGCGCAGCGATGGCTTCTTCCTGAAGCAAGTGCTCAGCGGCGCCTTCATCACCATCGCGATGACGGGCCTGGACCAGGAGATGATGCAGAAGAACCTGAGCGTGCGCAACGTGGGCGATGCCCAGAAGAACATGCGCGTGTTCAGCGTGATCCTGCTCGGTGTGAATATGCTCTTCCTGCTGCTCGGCACCTTGCTCTACCTCTACGCCGATCACTTGGCGCTAACACTTCCGGCCAAGAGCGACGATCTCTTCCCCATGATGGCGCTGGAGGTGTTCCCGCCGTGGCTGGGTCTGCTCTTCATCATCGGATTGATCAGCGCCTTGTTCCCCAGCGCGGATGGAGCCCTCACCGCTTTGACGGCGAGTACCTGCATCGACCTGATCGGCCTCGGCGAGCGCGGTTGGGACGAGGCGCGCCAGACCCGTGTGCGCAAGACCGTTCACCTCTCGATCGCGGTGGTCTTCTTCGGCTGCGTGATGTACTTCCATTGGCTGCAGAGCGGTACGGTGCTCAAGACCTTGCTCGATATCGCAGGCTACACATACGGTCCGCTACTGGGGCTCTATGCCTATGGCCTGCTGATGAAGGGACATCCGCAGGAACGCTGGGTGCCGGTCGTATGCGTCCTTGCCCCGGTGGTCACGTTCGTGATCAAGACCTGGTCGCCGGAACTGTTGTTCGGTTACCAGATGGGCTTCGAAACACTGATCGTGAACGGGGTGTTGACGTTCGTGGGGTTGGTGTGCATCCGACAACAGACGCTTACTCGCGCGGAACGGACCGTGCTTTAGGGGCGAGCAAAAGGTTCGTCCCTATTTCCAACGGCGATGCGTCTTGTGGCGGACTATATCGTGCTGTTTGCAATCCACCGGTCAACTCTCGGACCTTTTCCTCTATGAAATAACTCAAGGATAGGACTGATATTTTCGGTTTGTTGTAAGCTGCATCACCTGACATGCCAGTGATCAGTGCTTCTGTGAAGGCCCCGTTCTCCCAATCTGGATGCTCCATGGCATCCTGGTTCGAACCTGATGCGGTGAACATGTATGGACTGTAGTCCATTGCATTAAGGTCGTTCATGAATCCTTCCATATCCACTGGGGCGGTGCGATATCCTCGTTTGGTCATGCTCCCGGATTTGCAAGCGTCTAGGAACAGAACCTTGGGACATTGCACCGTGCTCATAGCTTCAGCTAAATTCCCCTGGGTTACACACGTTGAAAGCTCCTGCCCAGGCCTTGCATCGAACGATAAGAAGTAGTAATTGTTGTTCTTTGAGGAGCCATGCCCGGCCATGAATATCATGGCGATATCCCTGTGATTTGAGCGAAGACCCAGCCACTGGATAGCATTGATGATGTTGGTTCGCGTGGCCGCTGGTCCCACTAGCATTGAGTCGTCAATCGACTTGTAAAAGTGCCCATCATGCGCACGCATAGCCTTTACAAAATCGTACGCGTCTTTCTCGGCATATTCCAGGTCAGGAATATCCGGGTCCTGATAGTCACTGATCCCGACCGACAGTACATAGAGTGAAGGACGCGTGTCAAGCGTTGGCGGTGGAGGCGGTTCGCCTTTCCATTTCAGGTGGATACTGGTGCCTTCACTGGGGCCATGCCGATTCTCCGCATATAAGGTTACTGAGCAATCCTCCATCGGGATATTCAACTCGTATCGGTCGCCATGGTCTATGGGTTTCAACCCACGTGTGGTCTCAACCGGTAGTCCATTCACCTTGGCCCATACGCGAGTGGCCGGTGCGCCAAGAGGGGTTTCCAAGCTATATCGGAGGGTCACTATTGTGGTTCGCACGGTATCGCCCGAGGCTGGGCTGTGGATATGGACAGTGGGTGGGACATTCTCCGACACTTTGGGGCGCTCATCCGCCACCTGCCGTGCGAGGTTCGCCTGGGTGATCGCGCTATCCTCGTCCAAGGTTTCAAGCACAAGGTCCACGATATCGGCGCGATTGAATTTCTCTCTGAAGCGCGAAAGGGAATAGTAGCTCGCCGTCGAATCAGGGCCGTGGTCCGCATGCCAGCCTACCAAAGATTCAGCGCTCAACGAGCAATGGAAATAGCCGCTGGCGGTCCATAGCGCCCAGCGCTGGTCTTCCTCATTGATGTAAAGAGCCAACAAAGGTTCCCCGTCCGCAAGGCTGTACCAGCGGATGGTGCCATCGCCCAGCGCGGCCACGACCACCTCGCCGTTTTCATCCACGTTTACCAGCCAGGCGCCTCCTTGCACGCGTTTCTCCCATTGCAAAGTGCTCGATGTATCCACGCAGCGTACGAACCAATCCGATCCTATCACCACACGGCTGGCATCGTCCGCGACGTCCACGCTCAGGCACCGTTCGTTTTTGCGAAGGATGTCCAAGGTGTCGCCGTTCAATAGTGGAGTAAAGGCATCCTTCCAACTCACCACCGCACCGGGCCGAGCTGATCGTGGCGCGGGATGGTTCGTGCTCTTCTGCTCCAGACGACGCTCACGCAGGGAAAAGCTCAGTGCTTCTTGTTCCTTGGGCTTGAAGCTGACCTCCCATCCGGACGGACCTACTCGGAACTGAGTGGAATCGCTTGGCTCGAAGGAGCATTTCTCCGAGCCGACATACAGCGCGCGTTCCCCGAGTGCTGGGTCGATAGTGCCTAGATCAGGGTTGAAGCCACAGAACGCGATCCTCCCGTTGGACAGTGGGCGCAGATCCATAATGGTGTTCCCCCCTGCGGGAATATCCTGGAAGGCGCCCCTCCCAGCCTGTTGCCACACACGTATCTGACGCATCAACTTGCCACCCACGGACTGTTTCAGACTACCGCCAGCGACCAGATGCTCCCCATTGGAACTGAAGGCCACCACGGCAAGCTCCCCTTTCTTGAGTTCCTTGTTACTTCTGGTCGCGCTGTAGAGCACCTCCAGCGTATGGCCATCCAGCACCTGCACGGTGCTGCTGTCGCGGAAACCGATGGCGAGCACACTGCCGTCCGGTGAGAAGGCTAGCGAATGAGGTTCCTTGCCACCGGTGGTGGCTGTCGTGCCTAATAGCTGGCACTGTGGATCATAAAGCCTTACCAGGCCATCGTAGCTGGCGCTGGCGAGCCTTCCCGCACGGTCATAAGTCAGATCCCGAACTGGCTTGGTATAGTTCCGGTCGCTGTAGAGCAGTGTATAATGCGTGGTTTCAAAGACCCGCAGGCCACGGTCGCCGGAAAGTGCGACAGCTAGGAACTGGCCGTCCGGTGAATACTCCAGGTCTGTGACGTTGTTCTGGCAATTGGAAAGGGTGCGCAAGAGCAGTCCGGTATTCGTCTCGAAAATGCTCACACGGTGCCCCGCACTGTATCCGCCCACCGCGACGTGCCGCGCATCGGGCGATAGGGCAGCAGCGTAAAGCTCGCCTACCCGTTCGGGTAGTTCGTCCCTTTCCAAGCTGTCCGCCCAGTGTCCTGTGGCGAGGTAGGTTCGGAAGGTTCTTATGAACTGTCCTGTTGCGGCATCCCACAGTTTGGCGGTCTTGTCCTCGCTGCAGGTGAGCAGATAGCGCCCCAGGCTATCGGTGCTGATCCGATTGATCATGGCCGAGTGCATCGCGGTGTTCACTGTGAACAACGGCGCTTCCTCCTGGCCAAGAGCACCAGTAAGCCCGATCAAAAGCTGAACACCAGCGACGCAAACTCGCTTCATGGCTCGCGGTCGGAGGTAATGATCGGCAGCTGGGCCTCCACGAATTCCGGTAACGGTTTCAGACCGCGCGTCTTCGTCAGCGCCAACTGAAGGTCATCAAGGACGACGTCATAATCATTTGCGTAAGCCCTTGGTTTCAGACGCAGTGGCGGAAAGGTCTGGTTCTGCGCGAAAACATATAGGCGCTCGGCACCATAAGGTTCATCCAGATGAAACCCTTGAGTGATCGAAAGCATTCGGTCCGTTTCCATCGGTTTCACTTCCCGATCATCCGCCAGCAGAACTATCCTTCCATCGGCGAGATGGTAAAGAAATCGGACATAGCACGGTTTGTTCACTTTGAAGTACAGGCGTACCGTATCGCCCTTGGTATAGTAGGTTGGATTCGTGCCCTGCTCTGATCGGCAGGTGATGGACAGTTTGTTCTCGTCGGGCGACGGAAGTGGTTCCTTTCCACCTTCGTCCCTGCCTTTAGTATCCAATGTTTGCGTGGCTGGCTGCGCGTCGGCGCCATTTCTGCCTTGGTCTTTCCTCGCTATGGAGTCCACTGGGATGATGGCGTTGGGCGTGGGGTCATGTGGGATGGTATCCTTGGGGTGCGAGATCAACCTCGTCGTGTCGGAAGAGTTTCGTCCGATCGGTGGAGAGGGTCGGTCTTCACTTCCATGCAAGACGTCGCGAAGTGAGTAGCCAGTGACGGCGGCGATACCTCCCAACAACGCAACGCTTGATCCCAAAGCCCATGCAAGCCAATGCTCCTTGAGCCACCGCACAAGTTGCGGCGGTGCCGATTCTTTTTTTGGAGGTGATGGATTTTTGGGTGATGCTAAGCTCATCCGTTCTGTAGATTATCCTATGTACGACATCCTCATCGTTGGGCTCATCGATGGTTCGATTCGGCCACCTTATCAACTCCAAGTCTCGACTTTACGCGAGTTTACGCGCGCGTGCCTGCATAACTATGGTTGAAAAATAGACGAAAATCCGTCCGCACGAGAACGGCTCGCCCTCTTGCCGAGCCTGTGTGCAATATTTGGGTCCGAGTCAACCGTGCAGACCGTGCCAACTCTTCAGCATCGTGTGCGTCCACTTTGTGGGCGAGCAGCACACCAGCGACCACGTCCCATCCATTGAGCCCGTATTCGTAGGACGCTTTGAACCGCTCGCCATCACGCCTTGGTCCATAAAAACGCAAGGCACAGGCGGCGCTCGAGCGAACAATCTCGTCATTGACGTGAACCACACCAAAACCGAACACCATGCGTGCGAAGACCCCCTACCTGAGCGCTGCGGCGATGGCATTTGCGCTGATCTCCTGCCACAAGGGCGACCAAGGCTCAGCAGGAGTGAACAACCCGCTGCGCCAACTCATCGCGCAGAACCGAGCGGCAGCGGAGCAACAATTCGTGTTGAACGCGGGCAGTGGTGGCCAGGTCTTCGGTGCCAAGGGCACGATCATCACCGTCGGCCCGAACGCCTTTCGGACCAATAGTGGAGCCGTCGTATCCGGGAACGTCACCGTCCGTTTGCTCGAAGCCTATTCGCCCGCGGATATGGTCTGGTTGAACATGCGGACCGTGGCGATGGCGGGCACGCAGAAAGTGGCCCTGCAAAGCGGCGGCGAGATCCGGCTAAGGGCCGAGGCCAATGGCGAACAG
Source organism: Flavobacteriales bacterium (assembly GCA_017987895.1). Taxonomy (GTDB): domain Bacteria; phylum Bacteroidota; class Bacteroidia; order Flavobacteriales_F; family PHOS-HE28; genus PHOS-HE28. The sequence goes on from JAGNSU010000024.1 coordinate 20,182, forward strand.
GTCACGGTGGCACCTGGCATGGCGCAGGTGTATTTCGCCGACGACCAACTCGATCCATTGATGCGTGAATTCAGGGGAGAAGAGGATATGGACGGGGATATCCTTTGGGAAGATGTCGGTGACTTGGATGCGGACACCGGTGTGGTGATCCTCGATTCGCTCGGCGGGCAAGGTTGGTTGCCGGGCAATTATTACAATGCTCCCTGGCCTGCCAACGCGTTCGGCGACCCCAATTGGCCGAACTATGCCTTCATCAACTGCGATCATCCGATGCCGCCCAATGGGGATAGCACGGACGTGACGGTGCTCGTTCCTCAGAGCGATGGGAGTACCATGGTCTGGATCGTGCTCCCCGAGATCGATTGCATGGTGTACATGGAACTGCCTGTGGCTGGGGGGATCAGGGCAGGTTGCCCGGTACGTATCGGTCTGCAAGGCACCATCGTTGCTTTGCGCCAGGAGGGCGGGCTGTACTATTCGGCCTTCGTCCCGGTCACCATCACCGACGGTTTGGAGGAGTCCATCGTGCTGCAACCCACCACGTTGACCACGTATCAGCAAGCGCTCCAAGCGCTATGAGATGATCAGCTCCCACAAGGGAGCATGAGCGAGACCCGTCCCCCAAGGGCGGGTCTCGTTCATTTCCAGGTATGCGGATGCGCGACCCGCAAGGACTTAATCCTGGCGCTGCCAGTTGCGCTCGATCACCTCCAGCAATTCGTCGTGGATGGCGCGGTTGGTGGCGACGATCTCCTCATCGAAGACCGGATCCTTGCTCGGTGCAAAACCGCTCACGCGTCCGCCTGCTTCACGCACCAGCAACACGCCTGCGGCGACGTCCCAGCTATTGAGACCATACTCATAGAACGCTTCGAAGCGTCCGCAGGCGACGTATGCGAGATCCGCGGCCGCGCTGCCCAGGCGGCGGATGCCGCGTGTGCGGTGCATCAGTTCGCGCAGCAGGTCCATGTATTCGGCTTCGTAACCGAAGTCGTCGTACGGGAATCCGGTGGCGAGCAAACTCTCCTGTAGCTCCTTCCTTGGCGACACTTGGATGCGCGCGCCATTGAGGTAGGCGCCTCCGCCCTGCCACGCGGTGAAGCGCTCGTTGCGCGTTACTTCCAGCACTACGCCGAGCAGGGGTTCGGTGCCGTCCACCAGGGCGATGCTGATGCAATAGCATGGGACGCCATGCACGAAGTTGGTGGTGCCGTCCAGCGGATCGATCACCCAGTTCAGGCGGTCGGCACGATCACCGCTGCCTTCCTCGGCGATGAAGCCCGCTTCGGGTACGAGCTTCTCCAAGGCTTCCACGATGCGGTCCTCGGCGGTGTGGTCCACATGGGTCACCAAGTTGTTGGCGCTTTTGGTGCTCACCCCGGCCTCGGTGAACTTGGGCGCTTCCTCCCGGATGAAGGCCGCCACCTCGATGCAGATCGCTTCGACCTGTTCAGTGAGCTTCTTGAGGTCCATGGTATCTCGCCGTAGCACGACGCTCGTGTTGAACTGTTGGTTGGATCCCATCAAGCCGCGGGCGAAGGCGGAGGGGAGTTGGGTTTTCTGCGGATCCAGATAAGACCCGCGACGCCAGCGAGGATCAACATCACCGCGATCACTTCCGCCTGCGTGATGTTGCCAATGAGTTTCTCGTTCACGCGGATCTTCTCGATCAGGAAGCGCTCGATGCCGTTCAACAGAAGGAAGAGGAAGAAGATGCTCCCGGCAGGACGTAGCCGCTTGCGCAAGCCCCAGAGTACACCGAACAGCAGCAGGCAAGCGGCGGTCTCGTAGAGCGGGGTGGGGAAAACGGGCTCGGGCAAAACCCTGCAATAGCCCGGGAAGCAGGTGCCCTCGAGGATGTCGATGCCTACACCGTTCACATTGTTGGGGTAGGTGTAGGACCACAGCCAATCGGGCATCCAGCTTGGGGCTGGCTTCAGGTTCACAATGCCCCAATCGCCATCGCCGCTCACCTGGCAACCGATCCGCCCGACAGCGTAGGCGAGCATGACACCCGGTGCGGCCGCATCCGCTCCCTCCAAGGCGGGCATGCCGTGGCGCACGAAATAGCGTATCACCATAGCCCCGGCGCAGATCAGACCGCCGTACATCGTCAGGCCGCTGAAGAAGCCCGCACCGCTCGGGTTCTGGATCATGTCCATGAACTCATCCGGATTCTCCAGCCAGTGGAAGATCTTGGCACCGATCAAGCCCCAGAGCGCGGCGGTGAGCGTGATATTGCCCGCGTGCTCCGAGGGCATGATGCGCACCTCTTCCACCCGCGGCGTCTCGAGTTTCTGCTTTTCCTTCTCGCGCCAGCGCAGCCAAGTGAGGAAGGCGCCGACGGCAAGTCCTCCGAAGAAGCTCCCTTTCCCGCTCAGCAGAAATCCTTGCGTATCGGCGAGGGCGGCGTTCGGATCGAGCATTAGAAAAACGCCCTTCCAGCCCAAGAGGAAGCCCAGCGCACCGGTGCTCACAAGGTCCAATAGGCTCGCGGGTGCGCCCACCGTCACTTTGCGCATGCTCGGCTTCAACAAGCCCAGGGTTTGCTTCCTGCGCAGTTCCATGGAGAGCGTCCAGCTCGCCAGGAGGAAGGCCACTGCCACGAAGAATCCGAAGCTGTTCAGGAACTTCAGAAAGGGAAGGTCAAGACCCGTGAGGTCCAGTAGGGCGTGGTAGAGGGTGGGATACATCAGTGTGCAGTGGCCAGTTCGCAGTTGGCAGTTGGCGGTATCGATACGGTCCGGCTGGAACCTAGCACATGTCCGTCGCCATCGATCTTCTCCAACCCGATGGGCACCATCGTGTTGATCATGTTCGGGTCGAAGGACATTGACACCCGCAGATAGTTGTCCGTGAAGCCGAGCATCTTGCCTTCATGTTCCTCCGCTTCGAACAACACGGGACGGGACGTACCGAGATGCTGTTCGTAGAAAGCGCGCTGCAACTTGCTGCTCAGGATGCGCAATTGTTTGGTACGCTCGCGCCGCACGTCCACCGGCACGCTGTCCTCCATGCGCACGGCCGTGGTGTTGGCGCGCTCGCTGTAGGTGAAGACATGGAGATAGTCCACCCCGGATGAGACTCCGGAGCGGGCCTCCATGGAACGCAGGAACTCATGCGTCTTCAGGAACTCGTCGTCGGTCTCGCCCGGCGTGCCTGTGATCACGTCCACGCCGATGCAGGCATGCGGCATACGCGCTTTGATGCGTTGCACACGCTCCGCGTACAATGCGGTGTCGTACCGTCGGCGCATGCGCTGAAGGATCGTGTCGCTGCCGCTTTGCAAAGGCATATGGAAGTGCGGGGCGAAACGGTCGCTACACGCCACGAAGTCGATGATGGCGTCGTTGCACAGGTTCGGCTCAATGCTGCTGATCCTGAAGCGATCGATCCCCGTCACCCGGTCCAACGCTTCGATCAATTGAAGGAAATTCTGATCGTGTTGGCGCCCGAAATCGCCGGTGTTCACACCCGTGAGGACGATCTCTTTCACGCCACTGGCGGCGATCGCTTTGGCCTGTGCCACGGTCTCCGTGATCGTCGCGCTGCGGCTGCGGCCGCGGGCGAGCGGAATGGTGCAGAAGCTGCAGAAATAGTCGCAGCCGTCCTGCACTTTCAGGAAGGTGCGTGTTCTGTCACCAGCGTTCCAACTCGGAACGAAGTGCTTTAGATCCTTGATGGGGGAGTAGTGTGCCCGCACCCCCAGCCCCTCTCCCAAGGAGAGGGGGGAATGCCGCTCTTGGATGTATTTGGCGAGATCGAACTTCTCGCTCGCTCCCAGTACCAGGTCCACACCGGGGATGGCCGCGATCTCTTCCGGCTTCAGTTGGGCATAGCAGCCCACCACGGCGATGAACGCTTCGGGATTGATCGACTGGAAACGGCGTACATGACGACGGCATTCCTTGTCCGCGTTCTCCGTCACACTACAGGTGTTCAACACGAAGACGTCCGGACGGTCCTCGACCTTCACGCGCGCATAACCTGCCTCTTCCAGCGAACGGGCCAGGGTGCTGGTCTCGCTGAAGTTGAGCTTGCAGCCCAGGGTGTGGAAAGCGGCGGTGCGTGCGGAACCCATTTGTGCAGGGGCAGGGCCAGGAGCAGGAGGCGATCGCGCCTGGTCCTGCTCCTGCCCCTGATCGGGACCGCGAAAGTACCTATCGGCCCCTTGAAGGATTGGAGGCCCTGTCGTTCAGGATGTTGGGGCCGTTACTCCTTCGCGAACCGCGCGGTAAGCCGCTGCCCTTTCACGCCTTCCACTGAAAGCAGATAGACGCCAGGTACCAGTCCCTGCGTCCCGACGTCCAATCGGTTGCTAAGCGGGCTGATGTTCGGTGAACGCACCAGTCTTCCATCCGAGTTGAGGATATCGACACGACGCATCACAAAGCCTTCCGGCAGCTGTGCGATAAGCACCTCGCGCACCGGTACCGGATAGATCAGCAGTTCCTCGCTGTGCAGTTCAGGGAGGGAGGTAGGCATGCTGATCGTCACCACGGCATCCGGCGTGCGGATCGGCGGGTTGAAGTCGAAAAAGATGTCCGCGTTGTTTGCGATCACCGTGCCGAGAGGGAGGCCATCGTCCGGCTGAATGCGGAAGCTGATGAGGCCATGGCTCAGCGCTTCGTTCACGTTGCTGTCCGGCAGCAGGATGTTGTCGAACGTGAAACGCAGGATGCCGCTGCCACCGAACTCGTAGGTGTAAGGATGTGAGGCGGAGAGGATGTTCAACGTGCCCGTGCTCAACTCGGCGGGCAGCGTATCGGTGACCACGACGGTGAACGCAGTGTCGTTGCCTGTGTTCTGGAACCGGATGGTATAATCCAGCCACTCATCGATGCCGGGGTAGAACTCCGCATCGTTCAGACCGCTGCTGGTGCGAACGAGTTTGTCATTCGGGTCGTAGGACCCACGAATGATGTCTGCGAAGGAGTATGTATTGTTGGTGGTGGTTGTTTCTGCGCTGTCCTGGGAAACCACCACGCTATACGTGATCGGGGTGCCGATGAGCAGGGGATCGGCAGGTGTCGTTACAGTAACGAGGAACCCTCGCCAGCCGAATCCTTCTAGTATGTCTTGGTTGCTCCAAGTGACCGTATTGCCCACGATGCTGGACGCTGGTGGATCCGTTGAGACCACTGAAAGAGGCGATGGAACTGTCAAGACCACGTCTATACTATCGCTGGGCCAAAAGGCCGCATTTCCGATAGTGGCCGCAACAAGTGAGCTGAAGCCAGGACGTGCCGTGCCCGCCGTTAGCATCGCGAACAGGTCCGTCATCGCCAGAGTGGTATCACAGCCTGCTGTCATTGCGAAGTCCCAGCTTTTTACGATCGTGGTGAGGCCTGTGTAGAACGCGGGTGCGGAGTTGATCGTGCACGAAAGGGGCGAACTGGTCGGGGAGGGCCCCGTGGTCATTCCACAGACCAGGTCCGTCAAGTTGCTGGCACGCACAATACGGACCGCCGGTGATTGGGTGCCTTGCCAAACATCGCACAGTTGCTTCACCATGACCAAACCGCCGTCTGTCTTCGTTAGGGCGGATGGACAATCCGGGATGTGATCCCAGCGTTCGATCGGCATACCGTTACCGTCCAGGTGGAGGAGCATATCACTGTTCAACCAGAGCAGTTCCCCTTGAGGCAGTTCGATCAAGGGGCCTTGAGCCCACCAGGCGCTGCCCGGCGGATCGTCGTACGTGCGTGCCCAAACCAACGCGCCGGATGGATCGATCCGCACCAGTCTGGGGTGCTGCATGAAAAGCAGGTCGCCATTGGATAGTTCCTGGACGGATGCAGCCTCGGCATGATCCAAGCCGTCGAACGCGAACTCTGATACCAACACCCCGGCCGGGTCGAAATGGTTGTAGGTGAAGCCAACGCCGTTGCTCATCATTATGTGCGTGCCACCATCCGAGGCTGGGCTTGAGTAGGAGGCCCAATAAGGCTCACCCTTCGCATAGCTATGAACGGCACTGGGCTGTCCCTGGGCATCGATCAAGATCTGGCGGATGCTGACAGTATCCTCGTTGTGTGCCAATAGATCCATCCGGAATTCGCCAGAACCGAGTTCCACAGCGCCCAATACGGTCTCATGCCACCAATCCGCAGATGGGGCCTGGACCATGAACAAGCGCGACCACTCCGTGCATCCTGCAGCGTCCAACTTGATCGCGAATTGATTGAAGTAGTAAGAGGGGCCAACGCCGGTGATATGCGCAACATCGCCATATGCGAGTAATCCACCGTCCGAAGTGCCGATGGTGCCATAGGGCTGCAATTCGGCGTCTGGGTCAGAGGGAAATACGATCCGTTGCCACAGTACGGTCCCGTTGGTGTCCACCTTCGACAAAAGCATCTTGTTCTCCAACGCGAGGTTGTTCATCACGACCCCGGCAACGATCCCGTCATCTACAGCTTGGGCACCGATGACCCATCCTGAAATAAAGGCGGAGTCGAGGCCCAGATCGGTGACCACGCACTGGGCGTGCGCTTTGATCGCGAAGCCCAAAAGCAGGAGGGTGAAGATCTGTTTCATGTGGCGCGTGGTTGGAGCGATCGCAAGCTAGCCCGCCTTGATGCGGATCGTTGATCCGCACCACGGAATTCACCACTAGTGGGTAGCTGTGAACCGTACGGAACATGACGGATCTGCCGGAGGTCCCGGTTCTCCCAAGACAACACAGGTTCGGCGCCGGCTGGTAGCCCCTTGAAACGCCCGCGCCCGGCTTGTGTTCAGGGCGCCGTGGATCGGATCCATACTGAAGATCAATGGGTTGGGCCGGGGCGATCGGCCATTCGTCGCTATTTGTCAATAGGATATGGCAACCCTCTTGAAAGAATAGCGTCTAAAGGATGCGTTACAGAAAAACATGGGCACCCTTCGCGCTCCCTCCGGCAACCGCTCCCAGTTGATCATGACCGGCAGCATCGTTTCGGCCGTTCTCTCACTGGCTTCCTTCCTCCTGGCCTTCGCCATCTTCTGACCGTTCTGCGGGCCTATCTTGGCCGCATGCGTGCCGCGCTCCTGCTGCTTACCCAGGTGATCGGGTGCGTTGCGTCCGCGCAAGTCACTGAACGGTCTTTATTGTGGCGGATCCGCTCGGTGGAAGGCTCCCCTTCTTCCTACCTCTACGGCACGGTTCACAGCCGCGATGCACGCGCGTACCGAGGGAACGATTCGCTTTGGGCCGCGTTCGGGCAATGCCCCCGGGTAGTGGGCGAACTGGATCTCACCGTGGCCATGAACGATGCCGGTGGTCTGGTGAACTCTATGATGATGCCCGCAGGCACAAGCTTGGAGGACTTTTACCGCAAGAAGGACTTCGCCCAAGTTGAGGCGGCCTTGAAGGAGCATCTCGGCGTGGTGGCGCTCACCACGGATCACCTCAAACCGTTCTGGTCCATGGCGCTGCTTTCGGAGGCCATTATGCACAGCGATAGCACCCTCGTTTTGGACGACTATCTACAGAAGCGGGCCCAAGCCGATGGCAAGGAAGTGCTGGGCCTGGAAACGGTGGCCGAACAAATGGCCGCCATCCAAACCATCCCGCTGAAGGAACAGGCCCAGATGCTGCTGGACATGGTCCAGCACGATCTCTATCGCGCGCAGATGGAGCAGATGATGGATGCCTATGCTGCCCAGGACCTGCAAAAGGTGATGGAGGTGGCCGAAGCGGGTGGTATTCCGCAGAGTTTGGACAAGGGCCTTCTACAGGATCGCAACGTGCGGATGGTGGCGGGTATGGACGAGCTGATGCGTTCGGGGCCGCCTTGTTTCTTCGCTGTGGGTGCGGCCCACTTGCCCGGTGAACATGGTCTTCTGGCGCGACTGCGCGAGAAGGGGTTCCTGGTCGAGGCGGTCGCGCCGGTCCCTCAGTAGGGTCACGAAGCGGTCTTTCTGAAAGCCATTTCGGTCACGATCGGGCGGTGGTCGCTCAACCTATCGGGTAGCGTGCGGAAGTTCCAGCTCATCAGCTCCGGCGCGTGCAAGATGTGATCGATGCGGAAACTGGGGAATGCGCCGATGTAGGTATGCCCCACGCCGCGTCCGCTTTCAATGAAGGCGTCGGTGAGCCCCTCGGCGAGGTAGGCATAACTGTAGCTCATCGGGGTGTCGTTCATGTCCCCACAGTAAAGCACCGGGTGCGGGCTTCTGGCCATGTGGGCCTTGATCATGCGCACTTCGTCCGCCCGGCGAATAAAGGCGTTGCGAAGTAGGTTCATGATCCGCAAGCCTCCACGGCGAAGGCTATCGCTGTGGGTATCGGTGTCCAGATCCTTCATGAACCGGTAGTCCCGATCCCCGAAACGGATGCTGGCCAGGTGCGCATTGTACACGCGGATCGTATCCTGCCGGACGAGGATATCCGTCCAGATGCAGAGGTTGTTCAGTTCGTCCGGGAAAGAGATGCTGCCCCTGCCCACGATGGGGTGCGAGGAGAATGTCGCGATGCCGAAGTGGTGCCCGCGTTTGGTGTGGTGGGTGTATTCCTCATGGCAGCCGCTGTAACCGAAGCTGCGCATCAGGGTGTCCTTCGTGTTGAAGAAGCCATCATCGGCTTTGAAGAATTCCTGGGTGCAAAGGATATCGGCATGCTCGAAAGCGATCACATCGAAGATCTCGTTGCGCGTTTGCGCGTTGTTGTTCCAGTTGTACAGGTCGAACAGGCGCACGTTGTAGGACATCACCTTGAACGGCTCGCCTGCGATATCCAATGGCGCATCGCTGCGGCCGAACATTTGGAAGTACTCGCCGACATGCCCCCAGCCCAGTGCTATCGCCAGGGCCGATACCAGCATCCGCTTGGGGCGGAACATGCCCCACCAAACGAGGAAGAACGCATGGAAGGGAAGTACGAAAGGATAGGCCATTCCGAAAAAGGCGAGCGGCCACAGTTTCTGTGGATCCACCTTGGTGCTCGCATAAGCCACCACTAGCACGAGGGCCAACGCCAGGTTGGTCCACCAAAGCGGGCGGTGCCAGCGCGAAGGCCGACGTTTCGTTGGGACTTCAGCGGTCATTGCTGGCGCGGAACAGGAAGTCCTTCTCCTCTTTGCTCAAACTGTCGTACCCACTGCGGCTGATCTTGTCCAGAATGGTGTCCACGCGGGCCTGTCGATCGCGCTTGTGCTCGGCGATGCGATCGGCCATGACGCTCACGCGCTCCTTGCGGTGCGCCACTTTCAACCGCCGCACGCGCGCGCCGGAAAGCAGGTCCCAGGTGCGCTCCCAGAAGGTGACGAAGGCCAATGACGGATCCCGTCCACGTCGCAGTTGCACCGCGGCCAGATAGCCGTACAGTGCGCCACCGAGGTGAGCGATGTGGCCCCCGCTGTTCCCGCCCTGGCGCACGCTGATGAGATCGATCACGATGTAGATCAACGCGATCCATTTCAACCGCACCGCACCGAAGATGATCAAGTGTACGACCATATCCGGCCGGTAGGCCGCGATGCCGATGAACACACCCATCACCGCAGCTGAAGCGCCAAGAATGGTGCTCCCCTCCGCGAAGCGCTGGAAGGGCGGGAACAGGTTGTAGCTGATGACATAGAGAACCAATCCGAAGAAACCGCCCAACAGGTAGTTGCCCACCAGACGCTTGGGCCCCAACAGGTCCAGGAACAGGCGTCCGGCGAACCAGAGCATCAGCATATTGAACAGGATGTGGAACAGGTCCCAGTGCGCGAACATGTAGGTGAGCACCGTCCATGGCCGCACCAGGAGCGTAGGAAGATGGCTGGTGCTCATCAACCATTCCGCTACGTTCGGCCCTTGGTTGCCGGTAAGGAAGAAGATGAGATCGACCAGACGGAGCACGAGGAACACGCCGACATTGATCAGGATCAGGCGCACGAGCACGCCGCCCGTACGCCATTGAACCGCTAGTTCATCCTTCAAAGCCATCCTCTTCTCCGTTCGCGTGGTGCGACCGTACAAAGGTCGCGCCCTAAAAGCAATGAGGAAAGGACGGACAGGTAAGCGGCTTCAGTGCGCGGTTTTCGGCGGGCGGTGGACAGAAGCAGCAGGCACCCGTGGTAGAGGATCGTCACCGCCAACTGACACCTGCAAACCGCCTGCTGCCATTGCCCGCTCAAGGCTGGCTCAGCCCCACAAACTTCCGCTCCGTCGCCAATGCCGGATGAGGAAGAAGCCGAAAAGCATGCCGCCGAGGTGCGCGAAGTGCGCGACGTTGTCACCCTGGCTCTGCTTCAAACCCATATAGAGCTCCAACAGGCCATAGATCACGACGAAGTATTTGGCCTTGATAGGGATGGGGAGCAACAGAAGGAAGATCTCCTGGTTCGGGAACATCATCCCAAAAGCGAGCAGTATACCGAACACCGCACCGCTGGCCCCGATGATCGTGCCTTGGTAATCGTAGAAGAGCTGCGCGAGGGTGGCCTCGGGTACTTGGTGGACCATGGCGATCTCGGTCAGTGCAGTGTTCGCCTCCTCCAGGGTGGGCAGTTTGGTGGCGTCCTTTACCTCTTGAACATCGGCGCCGTAGGCGGCCACCGCTCTTTCGTCGCCTATCACTTCGTAGGCGTTCACCCCGGTATGGAGCGCGGCCGCACCCAGGCCGCAAACGAGGTAGTAGGTAATGAAGCGTTTCGATCCGAGCGCGCGTTCCACCGGCCCGCCGAACATGAACAGGCCGAACATATTGGTGAAGATGTGCCCGATGTCTCCATGCATGAACATGTGGGTAAGGATCTGCCACGGCCGGAAGTGCGGTGATCCCAGGTAGTACATGCCCAACTGGCCGTCCAGCAGGTTGCGACCCAGTTCATCCGTGCCGAAGCTCATCTTGGCCAGGAAGAAGAGGCCGTTGATGATGAGCAGGTTCTTCACCACCGGGGGCAGAAGCCCGCCAATGCCCGATCCAATTCCGTTCATCCGCGTTCGAAACGTTGGGCCAGTTCGTCCAGGCCGTAGGTGATCAATGTGGGTTTGCCCCCGGGGGTGTAGTAGGGCATCTCGCAGGCGAAGAGCCGGTCGATCAAGTCGTGCATCTGCGGCGGGCTCAAGGTCTCGTCCGGCCGCATCGATATGCTCCGCGCCATGCTTCGCGCGAGCGCCGCGTGCCGTTCCAGTTTCAGCGCACCGCGCTCCGTATGCAATTGCTCAATGAGCTGTTCGAGCACCCGTTCGGGATCGTCCTGCGCTGACCCCACCGGCATGCCACATACCGTGAGGGTGCGTCCACCGAAAACCTGCAGGTCCAGTCCCAGCGCGCGCAGATCGGGTAGAAGGTCCTCGACCAGGGCCCAGTCCGCTGCGCTCAATTCCACGTTGCGGGGGAAGAGTTCGGCCTGGCTCGGTCCGTTGCCCAGCTCCAACTGCTTCAGTGCGCGTTCGTAACCGATGCGTTCCAGCGCGCGGCTGCGGTCGATCACCACGAAGCCATGGCGCAATTGCGCGATGATGTAGCTGCCGTGTAGTTGGAACACAGGTCGGGGGCCGGGCTCGCCATCCAATTCGCGCATCGGCACCACTTGGTCCGGGGTAGGAGCGGACGTACTGGACGCTCCCGGCATCGTGGGTCCTTTGTCCCGCAGATCGAAGAGCTGTTGCCAACCTGTTACCGCATGGCGTGGTCCCAGGTCGTGGGGACGCCAGGGTTGCACTGGAGCAGGTGCGGACATCGGTTGAACGGATGCCCCGCTGAACGCCGCCATGATCACAGGTTCCGTTTCAAAATCAAGGCTCGGCGAAATGTTGAAGCGACCCAAGGCCCTGCGCACCGCGGCATGCACGATGGCGTACACCGTGCGGTCATCGCGGAACTTGATCTCCGTCTTGGTGGGGTGGATGTTGATGTCGATCTGCGAAGGGTCCAGTTCCAGGAAGAGGAACCACGAGGGATAGCTGTCCCGTCCTACCAGTTCGTCATAGGCCGTACGCACCGCGTGTTCCAGGTAAGAGCTCCGGATGAAGCGGCGGTTGACGAAGAAATACTGCTCGCCCCGGCTGCGCTTGGCGAACTCCGGCTTACCGATGAACCCTTGGACCCGCACGAACTCGGTGGCTTCTTCCACGGGCACCAAACGTTCATCGTACCGACGGCCGTAAAGGTGGACCACGCGTTGGCGCAAGGCCGTGGCTTCGCTCGCATCCTCTGCGGCGCCCGGCATTCGGAACAGCTCCTCTTCATTGTGCAGCGCTTGGAACGCGATACCCGGATGCGCCAGGGCGACACGCTGGAACTCTTCGAGCACATGCTTCAGTTCAACCGCATCGCTCTTCAGGAATTGGCGCCGTGCGGGCACGTTGTAGAACAGGTTGCGCACGGTGATCGCGGTGCCGACCGGGGCGGCCACGATCTCCTGCGCGCGCACCTGGCTGCCTTCCATCACGATACGCGTTCCAAGATCCTCGGCGTGCAATCGGGTCCGCAATTCCACTTGCGCGATCGCCGCGATGCTCGCCAGCGCCTCGCCGCGGAAGCCCATGGTACGCAACGCGAGCAGGTCATCCGCCGCGCGGATCTTGCTCGTGGCGTGCCGCTCGAAGCACAACCGGGCATCGTTCATGCCCATGCCCGCGCCATCATCGCTCACCTGGATCAGCGCACGACCGGCTTCCTTCAGAACCAATGTGATGTGCATCGCCTCCGCGTCCACACTGTTCTCCAGCAACTCCTTCACCACCGAGGCGGGACGTTGCACCACTTCCCCCGCCGCGATCTGGTTGGCCACATGGTCGGGCAGCAGCCGGATCAGATCGCTCATCGGATGGGAGAGGGCAGGGAGGGAACGGGTCGAGGTCAAAGGTAGCGCGAGCTACCAGTGATGATCGTAGGCCGGAAATGATCCGCGCAACCACCGCGTTGGTGTTGAAAACCGGCGATCCCACCGACGGTGGCACGGTGCTCGCACGGGTAGTTTTGACCGCCCTCCATGAACAAAGTCCTCCTTTCCGCGCTGGTCGCCGCCTCGGCGCTGTTCAGCACCGGCGGAACACCACCCCAGCGCACGCCACCCGCCTTTCTGAACGATGGCATCGACTGGGCCGATTCGGTGATGTCCACGCTAAGCTCACGTGAGCGCATCGCGCAGTTGATGATGGTCGCCGCCTACAGCAACAAGGACGCGAAGCATGTCGCGGAAGTGGATGCGTTGGTGCGCGATCAAGGCGTGGGTGGGCTCATCTTCTTCCAAGGAGGCCCCGTACGGCAGGCCAACTTGACCAATCGCTTCCAGGATCTGGCCAATGTACCGTTGCTCATCGGCATGGACTTGGAATGGGGCCTGGCCATGCGTTTGGACAGTACCATGCGCTTCCCAAAGCAAATGACGCTCGGTGCGATGCGCAGCGACTCGCTGATCGAGACCATGGGGCGCGAGATCGCCCGGCAGATGCAGCGGCTGGGTGTGCATGTGAGCTTCTCGCCCGTCGCGGATGTGAACAACAACCCGGCGAACCCGGTGATCAATGACCGCAGCTTCGGCGAGGACCGCGACAACGTGACGCGCAAGTGCATTGCGTACATGCGCGGCCTGCAGGCCGGTGGTGTCATCGCCACCGCGAAGCACTTCCCCGGGCATGGTGACACCGACACCGATTCGCACACATCATTACCGATCATCGCGCACACACGCGGCCGGTTGGATTCGCTCGAACTCTATCCTTTCCAACGACTGATGGAGGAGGGTCTCGCGGCGATCATGGTGGCCCATCTCGAAGTGCCCGCGCTCGACACGAACCCCGGCATGCCCAGCACGCTGAGCAAACCCGTGGTGATGGATCTTCTCGAGCGTGAACTTGGTTTCCAAGGGCTGGTATTCACCGATGCATTGAACATGAAGGGTGTCGCCAACGCCGACAAGCCCGGCGAGATCGAACTGCGTGCCCTGCTCGCTGGCAACGACATGCTGCTCTTTCCGCAGGATCCCGTGAAAGCCATCGACCGCATCCAGCAAGCCGTGGATAGTGGCATTGTGCCGAAAGAGATGGTGGACCACAAATGCTTGAAGGTGCTTCGCGCCAAGCACTGGGCCGGTCTGCAACTGAAGCGGCGCATTGAACCTTTGGGCATCGTCGCGGACCTCAACACGCCACAGGCCAGGCAACTGCGACGTGCGCTCTACGCCGATGCCATCACCGTGCTGCGCGATCGTAGCAACGTGCTCCCGGTGAAGGATCCCGGATCCATGCGCATCGCGGCGCTGGCGTTCGGGGACACTGCGGGCAACGCCTTCCACCGGGCCCTCGGCCACTATGCGAACATCACCACCATCGGGGTGCCGAAGGAGTTGCATCGTGACAGCCTCAACGCGCTGCTCACTTTGCTGGAAGGGCATGATCTGGTGATCGCGTCCGTACACCGCACCAGCTTCCGGGCGGACAAGGAGTTCGGCGTTCCTGATCGCGTGTTCGAGGTGCTACAGGCCGTGCAACGCCAGCACTCCACCGCACTGGCCTTTTTCGGCAATCCCTATCGACTTACCCGTGCGTACGGCGCCAACGATCTTGACGCGTTGGTGGTGGGTTACGAGGACGATGCCGATATGCACGACCTGATGGCGCAGGCTTTTTTTGGAGCCAACGACGTGAGCGGGAGACTGCCTGTCACGCCTTCTTCACAATTCGAAATGGGCCAGGGGATCGCATGGGCCGCTCTGGATCGCGTTCGCTACACGCTGCCCGAGGCGATCGGGGTCCGGACCGCGGATCTTGAAAGCATCGATGGTATTGTCCAGGAAGCGATCAACAAAATGGCTTTTCCGGGTTGCCAGGTGCTGGTGGCGGTGGATGGGGACGTGATCTGGGACAAGGCCTACGGCAAGCCGACCTACGACGCGGCCCGCAGCACCCGCACCGACGACCTCTACGATCTGGCAAGCATCACCAAAGTGGCTGCCACCACGCTCAGCGTGATGAAGTTGGTGGATGAAGGCCGCATCGACCTGAACAAGGATATGGGTACCTACCTGCCTGAATTGAACGGCAAGCACGAGGACTATGCCCGTCTTGGTCTGCGCGATATCCTAACGCACCAAGCCCGGCTGAAGGATTGGGTGCCTTTTTATACGCATTTGATCGCGGACAAGAAGCCTCGCCCGGGTGTTGTAGCGGACAAACCGGACAGTGTTCACACCCAGCGGATCGCGGAGCGCACTTACATCAACGCGGCCTACCAGGACAGCGTGTTGTATTGGATCCTGGCCACGCCTCTGAACCCGGTAAAAGAGTACAAGTACAGTGACTTGGGATTGATGCTGATGCAGAAGGTCGTGGAGCGCGTGACCTCCACCACGCTCGATCGCTATGTGGACAGCGTTTTCTATCACCCCATGGGTTTGGGCCACATGGGCTACCGCCCGATGGAACGTTTTCCGCGGTGGCGGATGATCCCGACCGAGTACGATGCCGAGTTCCGTCAGCAACAGGTGTGGGGCGACGTACACGATCCTGGTGCGGCGTTGCTCGGAGGTGTGGCGGGCCATGCGGGGCTTTTCAGCAATGCCAGCGACCTCTTCGCCATCATGCAACTCCTGGTCGACAAAGGCACATTCGCTGGCAAGCGCTATTTGAGCGATGCGG
This sequence comes from Flavobacteriales bacterium, assembly GCA_017987895.1. Classification (GTDB taxonomy): domain Bacteria; phylum Bacteroidota; class Bacteroidia; order Flavobacteriales_F; family PHOS-HE28; genus PHOS-HE28. Next base: position 35,737 of record JAGNSU010000024.1, read on the forward strand.
TGGTATCCGAATTCACGAAGTGCCAGGCTTGCGGGCCAACGCCAGCCGCCAAGGAGAACCGGCGCGGCCTGGGCTTCGACAAGCCCGTGCGTGGCAAGGGCGGTCCCACTTGCGAGTGTGTGAGTTATGCCAGCTTCGGCCATACCGGCTTCACTGGCACCATGGCCTGGGCCGATCCCGAGCAACACATCGTCTACATCTTCCTCAGCAACCGCATCTATCCCACAGCGGATAACAAGGCTCTTACCCAGTTGAACGTCAGAACGAGGATCCAGGAAGTGGTGCACGAAGCGGTGGGGGTGAGGGCGCCTTGAACGGCGGTCTATCCCCGGAACGACAGCTACACCATCCGGCTTGAACTATTGCGGGACTCGCTTTGGCCTGATCCGCTCGTTATCCAACTGAAGCATATCGTACCTGTACTGCTTGCTGACGTTCGAGACCATGCCGAAAAGCAGGCTCAACGTGAACGGCTGTCCGGTCATTTCCACCGCATCGCTCAGGGTGAAGTCCACCCAATGGTATTTGGATTGAAGACCTACGTACCAGCGCTCATTCACGTAGTGCCGATATTCCAGACCTACGTTCAGGTCCAGCGATATCGCCACGGCGGCGCCCAGGTCATCTTCTTCGTTCTCCTTCAATGCGGTGAAAGCGTCATAGCCGATCCCACTCAGCAGCTGTAGTTCATTTGCCTTTGGCGGAACTAGGTCCCGGCCCACTTCACCCCCAAAGTGATATCCAAAAAAATGGCTCGTTCTCTCTGTGCCCACTGCACCGCTGTTGCGCTGCGCTTCATACGGCTCTGCGGATGATCCGAACCGAAAGGCTCCGAGGGCGGCGAAATTCCAACGCCGCATCTTCACCCCGTAGCGAAGGCCCAGTTCAGGATGCGAGCCCAGAACCGCAAGCGGGCCAATGGGCATCCATGCCCCGAGTATCACGCCATAATGGGTTTCCGATAACTCCTTTGCCGAAGCCACCTCGGCCGCGTAATTATGGGCGAGCATTGTTCCCGTGTGTGCGCCTTGCTGGAGTTTCGGAAAGAGACTTTCCGGGTCCGGGCCCATGAATTCCACTAGGTCCTGGGCCAAAGGATCGGGCGGTCGTCTTTCGCGCAACCGTCCGCTCCAGGCGTAGATCTGTTCGTCCAGGTCATCCCCAACCGGTTCTTCCCCGTACCCGAAGATCCAGTAGCATCCACCCCGATGGACTGGTAGGTCTCCGGCAGCGCGGCGCCGGCGCAGATCGGCCAAATGATCGACCAGGTCCGCGGAATAGGAGCTGTCCGAGAAATCGCCTCGTTCAATTGCGAGCAGAACGGACACAACGTCTGAAATACCGCTATTTCCGCAACGCTGGATCCAATAGTCAAGGACCAAAGCGGTAGAGTCGTGTTCCTGGCTACGTAGGGTGCCTGCCAGCACCTCGCGGGCGTTCCTTTCGATATCGCAGCACGACGGTACACGGCGAAGCATCATCGAATCCAAGCCGCTTTGAGCCTGAATCAACTGGACGAACCCACCGCCCAAGCATGCTAGGAGGAATAGTCGATACCTGATCACTGAACAAAGATGGCGAAGCACGAGGCGCGGTCTTCTCCGTTGCTCGTTCAGCCACGCAGCCGTGGAATACCGCTCCTGAGGCAGGCCCGCTATCTTCACCCCCGCATGCAGGCGGTCCCCATTCTGGACAGCAAGGCCTTCGGGCTCACGGTCAACCGCCTTTGCTATCAGCTTATCGAGGACCACGACGACCTGCGTAACACGGTGCTGCTGGGCATGCAGCCGCGGGGGGTCCTGCTGGCGCGAAGGATTCGCCGTGAACTGGGCCGCATCCTTGCGCACGATGAGTTCCTCTATGGCGAGTTGGACATCACCTTCCATCGCGACGATTTCCGGCAGCGGACGCTTGCTCCAAGCACGACCCAACTGGACCTAAGCTTGGAAGAACGCAAAGTGGTGCTGATCGACGACGTGCTCTACACCGGCCGTAGCATCCGCGCAGGACTGGACGCCCTGTTGAGCTTCGGGCGGCCGAGCGCCGTGCAATTGCTCGTGCTTGTGGACCGCCGCTTCGAGCGGGAACTGCCCATCGCGCCGGACTATGTGGGGCGTTGGGTGGATAGCATCGCCGGCCAGCGCGTGAGCGTGGAATGGAAGGAGGCCGAGGGCAAGGATCAGGTGCTGCTGCTCACCAGCGGTGCGGCGGACGAACGCGAACGCGCAGCGAAAGATCCCGTGCATAAACCCGTGCCCACCCGCAAATGAGTCCGAACATCCCCCGATCGGGCCAAAGCGGGCAAAGCGACCAGCTGAGCACCGACCACCTGTTGGGGATCCCGGACCTCACCGTTCAGGACATCGATCTGATCTTCCGCACGGCGGATAGCTTCAAGGAGGTGCTGGCGCGCCCGATAAAAAAAGTGCCTTCGCTGCGCGATATCACCATCGCCAACCTCTTCTTCGAGAACAGCACCCGCACACGCATCAGCTTCGAACTGGCGGAGAAGCGACTGAGCGCCGACGTGGTGAACTTCTCCAGTTCCTCCAGCAGCGTGAAGAAGGGCGAAACCCTGATCGACACGGTGAACAACATCCTGGCGATGAAGGTGGACATGGTGGTGATGCGCCATCCGGATCCCGGGGCAGCCGTGTTCCTGAGCAAGCATGTGGACGCCCGGATCGTGAACGCCGGTGATGGCACGCACGAGCACCCCACCCAGGCCCTGTTGGACGCATACAGCATCCGCGAGAAGTTGGGCAGCGTGAAAGGGAAGCGTGTGGTGATCGTGGGCGATATCCTGCACAGTCGCGTGGCCATCAGCAACATCCATTGCCTGCACAAGCTGGGCGCCGAGGTCATGCTTTGCGGCCCACCTACCCTCATGCCGCGCCATGTGGCCAGCCTGGGAGTGAAAGTGGAATACGACCTGGACAAAGCCCTGGCGTGGTGCGATGTGGCCAATATGCTTCGCATCCAACTGGAGCGGCAGGGTGGGGATGGCCTGGCGCTGTTCCCCAGCCTTCGGGAGTACGCCATGCTTTACGGCCTGGATGGTGAACGCTACCGTCGTTCGGGCAAGGACCTGGTGATCATGCACCCGGGCCCCATCAATCGCGGGGTCGAAGTGACCAGCGAAGTAGCCGACCACGCCAACAGTATCATCCTCGACCAGGTCCACAACGGGGTGGCCATCCGCATGGCGGTGCTCTACCTGCTGGCCGCAAGGATCCCACGGGACAATTGAACCGGTGGCTATATTTGGGCCGAACGCCTGAGCGAGCACCATGAACTTCACCATCGAGGACAAAGGCAAGTACACGTTGGTAGCCTCCAACGTGGACAAGCTGGACACCACTTGTGCGCCGGAGCTGAAGAGCGAACTGGTGTACCTGAACAAGACGGGTGTCCGCAACATCATCATCGACCTGAAGGCCACGCGCTACTGCGATTCCAGCGGGCTGAGCGCCTTGTTGGTCGCCAACCGTCTCTGCCGCAGCGTGAACGGTTTGCTGGTGGTCTGCGGTTTGCAGGAGCCCGTTCAGAAACTCGTACAGATCTCACAACTGGAGAGCGTACTCTCCATCACCCCCTCGCTGAACGAAGCCATCGACCTGCTCTTCATGGAGGAGATCGAGAAGGACGTGAAGAAGGACGAATGAACCGCAACCAGGACGCATGAAACAACTCGTACTCACGCTCGCCGCCGCCGCCCTTACCACCGCCGCAGCGGCCCAGTGTACCCCGGACCCCCTTTATGCCGACAGCGTTTTCGGCGTATGGCCGGATACCCTCGAGAACTTCAAACCGGGCATGGTCAATGTGTTCTACAGCGACACGCTCAATTTGATCATTCCCACGGACGCCAACTCCCTCGATCCGAACATCCCCGTGGGCACGGCCACATTGGACTCGGTCCAGCTCCTCAATATCGTGGGGCTGCCTCCGGGTCTTGCGAAGAACTGCAATTCGCAGACCTCGGCGCCATGCACTTACCTGGGTGGCGTGCTCGGCTGTGGATTGATCGAAGGTATTCCCACCCAGGAGGGCACGTTCCCGCTGGTGATGGAGGTAACGGTGTTCGCCACCACCATTCTGGGGACCATTCCGTTCGACACGGCCTTCTACGGGTACAAGATCGTCGTTGGCCCCAACACGGTGGATATCGCGGAGAACAGCCTTGGCCTGAGCGGTGTACGCAACATGCCGAACCCGTTCACCGAACGCACCACCATCGAGTACCAGCTCGGCGAAGCGAGCATGGTGAACATACGTGTCTTCAACCTCGTGGGTGCGGAATTGCGCTCCACCCGCGTGGCCGGCAAACCGGGGAGCAACCGTTA
>JAGNSU010000233.1 GCA_017987895.1 Flavobacteriales bacterium
CGCCGGTCGGCCACAACCACATCCTGCTCGCGCACCATCCGCCCGCTCTGGTCCATGATGCGCAGGCGGACAGGGCCTTGCACGCTGTTGCCGAGGTAGAGGAGCGCATCGCCATCCGTGGGGTTGGGGTAGAGCACGGCGCGGTCCTGTCCGAAGGCGAGGACGGGCACGTGCAGCACCAGGTTCTGGCCGCTGATCAACCAGGTATCGGGATCGAACAAGGCACTATCCGCCTGGAAGGGAAGTTGGGTAGTGAAGATCTGTCCATTGGAAGTGTGGTCGAGCACTACGAGTTGATCCTGCGAACCGTTCTTGAAACGGATCGGCACGGGTAGTTCGAAGAAGTCCACGCTCGCGTGCGAGGTGCTCTGGTCCAATTGCAGCATCACCAGGCCGTTGGCGTCCTGCGTCCATTCCACGGTGTAGGTGGGGAAGCCTTCGCCGGTGTACCAGTCATCCATGAAACCATCGAGGTCCTTTCCGCTGGCGGCTTCCAAGTGCGCTTGCAGATCCGCAGTGTAGGCACTGCCGTAGGCGAGGTCCGGATCGTCCAGATAGTTGCGGCATCCGGCGAAGAAGGCGCTATCGCCACAGACCCAGCGCAGCATGTGCAGCACCATGGCGCCTTTGCGGTAGGTGAGCCGTGAACTGAACAGCCGGGCGATGTCCGTGGTATCGTTCACGCGTAGGGATCCATCCGGGAAGCTGACGATATCATCCACTTGTGCGCGCGTCCATCCCGGCCAATATTGTGGCGCGAGGAATTCATAGCACAGTCCGCTCAGGTAGGTGGCGAAGCCCTCGTTCAACCAGAGGTCCTGCCAGGTGGCGCAGGTCACCTTGTCACCGAACCATTGGTGCGCCAATTCGTGCGCGGCGAGCTCGTAGCTCCAGCCGCCCATGAAGGTCATGGTCTGGTGCTCCATGCCTCCGCCCCATCCGAACTGCGCGTGGCCATACTGCTCCTGGGCGAACGGGTACGGGCCGAAAAGTTCGTGGAACAGCGGCATCTGCTCCTGCACATCGGTGGCCACCAGTTGCGCGAGGAAGTCGTCCTGTGGATAGGCATAGGTCCACATCGGGATGGTATCATCGGGCACGATGATGTCCAACGTGCTCACCGCGTAGTCACACACCGCGGTGGCGATCAAGTAGAAGGCGATCGGATAGCGATGCCGCCAGTGATAGGTGGTGTGCAGGCCACCATCGATGGACGAGGTGCCCACCAGCACGCCGTTGCTCACCGCTTCGTTGGCGCCGGGCACGGTGATGTAGGCATCGACCGAATCGATCTTGTCGTTGAGGTCCTGCTTGCACGGCCACCAGTCGCGCGCGCCATAGGGCTCGCTGAGGGTCCAGAGCGCGGTGTTGCCCAGCGGTGTGCCGATGGCGAAACTGCCGAAGCCAGTGCCTGCGGGCTCACCGGAGTAATTGACAGTGACGCTATCCACTTCGCCGATGGCGAGCGGTGCGGGCAGGTCGATCAATACCGTGGCGTCCGGTGCGTGCGTGAACCCGATCGCGTTGCCGTGATGGATCACGGAGAGAATGTCTAAAGCGGTGTCCGCATCGAAGCGCAAGGTGTTCAGCGGTGTGGTCGCGGTAAAATAGCTCGTGACGTTCCCAGCGATGGCGTTCACCGCTGGATCCAGATCCCACACGAGGCGCAGGTAATGCAAGTCGTATCCGTACGCGGGATCGCCGCTGCGCAGGAGCGGTCGGTGCCCCTGCCGTTCGCGCCACGCGACCTCGTCCGTCACGGCATGGTCCCATAGCACTTGGCCGTCCGCCGTGAGCAGTGAGCAGGTACACAGCGCGAGCAGGGCGGCCTTCATTCCCCTAAGGTAATGCGCAATGCCGTGGCGGGAGCTATCCGAAGATGGCGCAGATGGACCCAAGCAACCCAGCAGAATGAACGACCCAGTGCCGGTCCGAGATGGAACTCACGCGGGTGAACGACGGGGCTTCGCAGTATCTGCGTCCATCCGCGCTATCAGCGGACGATATTTCCGCGCTCAGATCACCGCGCCGACGATGGCGCGCACCGCTTCACTGCGGCCCATGGTGTAGAAATGCAGGCAGGGCACCTTGGCGGCTTTCAGCTCGCGCGCCTGCTGGATGCTCCAATCGATGCCCACCTGTTTCACGTCGGCATCGGTGCGGCATTTCGCGAGTTCATTGCTGAAGGCCACTGGCAGATCGAGGTGGAAGGTCTTTGGGATGAAGGCGATGTGCTTGCGCGTGGTGAGGGGCTTCAGTCCCGGGATGATGGGCACAGTGATGCCCTCGGCCCGGCAGCGCTCCACGAAGGCGAAGTACTTGGTGTTGTCGAAGAACATCTGCGTCACCAAGTATTCGGCACCAGCTTCCACTTTGCGTTTCAGATAGGCGATGTCGGTGTCCAGGTTCAGCGCTTCGGGATGCTTCTCCGGATAACAAGCAGCGCCCACGCAGAGATCGGTAGGAGCGGCCTCCTCCTCCTCCTCGTGCAGGTACTTGCCCCTGTTCAATCCGGCGATCTGCTGGATCAGGTCTTCGGCATGTTGATGGCCATCGCGTTCGGGAATGAACTGCGGTTCGCTCTTGATCGCGTCGCCGCGCAGGGCCAGCACATTGTCGATGCCGAGGAAGTTGAGTTCGATCAACGCATCCTCGGTGTCCTCCTTGCTGAAGCCGCCGCAGATCAAATGGGGTACGCTATCGATGTTATACTTGGCTTTGATCATTGCGCAGATGCCCACGGTGCCCGGGCGTTTGCGCACGCGCACCTTTTGCAAGAGGCCGTGCCCGCGCTCCTTGTAGATCACCTCCTCGCGGTGGTAGGTCACGTTGATGAAGCTGGGCTTGAACTCCATCAGCGGATCGATACCCTCGTAGATGGAGCGGATGTCCTTGCCCTTCAACGG
>JAGNSU010000106.1 GCA_017987895.1 Flavobacteriales bacterium
GTGCAACATCCGCTGGAGGAGTTCACATCCGCGCTGGAGCAGTGATCTGGTCGCTGGGATCACATCCGGATCGCCCGGCAGTCGCTCGTCGCTCACCTCGAACAAACGCACGAGGGGATGACCGCTCGCCAGCGTGCGGAACTCGCTCACATCGGTATCGTGTGACAGGCCTGCGCACAAACTCAGTTGTGCCGTGGGAACGCGCTGACGGTGCGCCTCCGAGAGAAGCCACTGCAGTGCGGAGACCGAGCCGCTACGGATCTGGAGATCGATCGCTTCGAGGAGCACATCCTTCAACACATCAGGAAGCGAAAGCACAGGACCATGAAGTTCCAAGCCATTGGCGCCTCCCATCAATCCTTCGAGCAGGCCATCGTTCGCCTTCGGATCGGTGGCGTTCACCGGTAGGGTGATACGCCATGGGTTCCCGCTTCGCTTCGTGCCCCTTCGGAAGCCTGCGGACGTGCTTGTTCCATCGCTAACATGGAAGGGCGCGACGGTGATCCCCTCGCCGAGCCGTACGTTCAGCGTGGCGGGATCGGCGCCTTTCAACTCCTTCGTTATGATCGTTTCCCAGGCGGCGGCGTCCAGCGCGGGGAAGGCATCGAACAACTTCTCGTCGGACATCGCGGCGAAGTTCGGCTTCGGCGCCCACTTTCCATCGGAACCGCGGATCGAGGAAGTGGCGACGTTCGGCGCTCCTACCGCCATGGACCGCTCAGCGCGGCATCTCCGTGACCCAGGGAGCCCGGATCACCGTGCGGCCACGGTGGTCCGTAGCGGTGATCAGGTAGACCGCAGGAGAAAGCCCGGACAGATCGAGCACTTGCCCTTGGTTCAACTGCGCGCTCCGGACAAGTCGTCCGTCGTTGGTGAGCACTTCCACCTGGGCTGGCCCACTCGCTCTCGAAAGCAGGAGCGATGTTCCGTTGGTCCACCACGCAGGCCCATCGCTGTTCGCGATCCCTGTTGTCAGCAGCGTGAACGGAGGCGAGGTCATCGTGCAACCCGTCACATTCTGTACGGTCACCGTGTACTCGCCATCCATGGGCGCTTGGAGCACTTGATCTTCCGCTCCGGTGATGGGATAACCGTTCAGGTTCCACTGGAAGCTGTCCCCGGCCGAGGCGATCAGTGTGATGCCGTTCGCATCGATGGTGGGTGGTGTACAGCGCAGGTATTTCAAGAGGTAGCCGGATCCGCACAGGGAGGGTGGGAACATCACGCTGTCCGCGTACGTGCTATCGCTCATGTACGCGCCACCGAGCCATACCGCTTGATCGCCCAGGGTTGCAACGCTCACGGCATCCTGCGATCCCGGACCGCTCACTTCATGGTGCCAGAGGTAGGCTCCATCATCGCCGTCATAGGCCACCACAATGCCTTCGCCGCCTGGAAGTTCGCCCACGGCCACCTCGCTCGTATCGGGATCCAGGTCCACATACTGCCCGGGGATCCAGGTGACCACGATATCGCCGTTGGCTGTCCGCGCCATCGCACCGCCGCTGTTCCCACCGAGCACACCGATGTTGTCGAACCACACCAGGTGCCCATCATGGTCGTACCGCGCGACAAAACTGCCGGCCCACCAGAGCAGCGGTGACGCGTGAACAGAAGTATCCGCCGGATCGATCTGCGCATTGCCGGTGAACACGCCATCGATGAACACGCCATCGTCGGCGCTCTCGAGCGAGATGATGTCGACTTGCCCATTGGCCCCACCGAGCGCATATCCCCACAGGAAAGCCCCCGAGGTATCCAGACAGGAGATGAAACCGTCGCTCAAGGTCTCGGTGACGATGGTAGAATCCGGACCGGGATCAAGGTCCATGCTGCCGGTGAACTTGCCGGCGAGATAGACGCGATCTCCCGTCGGCGCGAGCGCCAGATCGATGTAGTTGTCGTTGTTCGGCCCGCCGAGCGCATGGGCCCAGAGGGCGTTGCCCGCACTGTCCAACTTCGCCATGAACCCATCCGTGGCTGCGCCCGGGCTTAGGGAGACGCCATTGCCGAAGTCGAGCGCGGTATTGAATATGCCGCAGATCCACAGCGCGCCGCTTGCGTTGACTTCGATCTGGTAAGGGAACGCGCCGCCCGCCGTGGTGTAGGCACGAGCCCATACCAGGTCGCCACCGGCGGTGAATCGCGCCAGCCAGAGGTTCTGCCACCCCGGAACGGAGTGCACCATCGCAGTTCCCGGGCCGGGATCCATGTCCAGGCTGTCCTTGAACGCGCCTATGATCATCAGGTCGCCGTTATCCAATTCCGCCGCATGCGTCACTATGGAGTAGCCGAGATCCGGCCCCAGGCTCCAGGCCCACAGCAATTCGCCGTCGTGCCCGTAACGCGAGACGGCTAGCCGCGTGTACGGATAAGGAAGACTGGTCATTTCAAAGTCGCCCGGTCCTGGATCGAAGTCCCACGTCCCGCGCAACCAGGAGGTCTGCAGTACATCCCCGTTGCGCATCGCGACGACGCGCGCGACCTGGCTGCCGCTGGTCCCATCAGGGTCGGCACACGGGAAGATGTCGATCCATTCAAGTTGTGGGCTTTGGGCGCCGGCAGTGATGAAGAGCGAGGCCAGGGCGAGGGTAGTTATCGCGCGCATGATGTTCGGTCGGATCCAAGACGCAAGGAACGACAGATAGCAGCCTGCACCATCGACAACGATCGCCAACCGCCCGTGGGGGAATACGATCGCTCCCATATGTCTCGCGACGGAACCAGGTCGCCACCGATGGATCACTGAATAGCAGCGCACGCTGTGCAATAGGCGGGCGAACCCATCAGCCTACGACCTGCACTTTTGGTGCGTTGCGGAGCCGAATTACCTTGCGCGCCCAATTTGCTACCCATGGTGATCACCAAGAACTCCGTTGTCTCGTTCCATTACACCCTGAACGATGCCGATGGCGTCCTGCTGGATACCAGCGCCGGCAAGGAGGCCTTCACCTACTTGCAGGGTGCGGGACAGATCGTGCCCGGCCTGGAGGCCCAGATGGAGGGCAAGAAAGCCGGTGACCATATGCAGGTGGCCGTTGAACCCGCACAGGGCTACGGCGAGATCGATCCGCAGCTACTACAACGCGTGCCTGCCGATCGCTTCGGCGACCAGAAAGTGGAGGAGGGGATGCAGTTCCAGACCCCGGACAACATGGTGTGGTCCGTCACCGAGGTGAAGGATGGCGAAGTGGTGCTGAACGGGAACCACCCGCTCGCGGGGGTGACGTTGCACTTCAGCGTGGAGATCACCGAGGTGCGCAGCGCCACCGCCGATGAGATCGCCCATGGCCACGTACATGGTCCAGGTGGGCACCACCACTGAGCGCCCTGCGCATCTTTGCCCCATGCCAGGGGTTTTGATCGTCGATGACGAAGAACAGCTACGCAAGCTGCTCGCACGGACCATCCATTTGGAGGGTTACGAGGTTAGCGAAGCGGGTACCGGTGCTCAGGCTCTTCAACGATTAAGGACCAAACGTTTCGAGGTGGTCCTGTGCGATGTGAAGCTGCCGGATGCCAACGGCGTGGAACTCACCAGGGCGATCAAGTCGCAACAGCCTGATACGGAGGTCATCATTTTCACCGCCTTTGGGAACATCGGTGATGCGGTGAAGGCCATGCAGAACGGCGCCTTTCAGTATTTGGTAAAGGGCGACGACAACGACAAGCTGATCCCCACGGTAAGCAAGGCTTTGGAGAAGGCACTTGCCCAGAGACAGGTGGAGAGACCAACGAACGCGGATCCGTTCGGTATGATCACTGGCCGCACCCCGGCGATAGAGCACACGGTCGAGTTGGCGCGCAAAGTGGCGCCAACAGGGGCCACAGTGCTGCTCACGGGCGCAACAGGCACGGGCAAGGAGGTCTTCGCGAACGCGATCCACGCTGCCAGCACACGCGTCGGCAAGCCGATGCTCGCGGTGAATTGCAGCGCCTTCAGCAATGAACTGCTGGATAGCGAGCTCTTCGGTCATGTGGCCGGGGCCTTCACCGGTGCGGCCAAGGACAAGAAGGGCTTGATCGAAGCGGCGAAGGGCGGCACGCTCTTCCTCGACGAATTGGGCGAGCTCAGTCCCGCCATGCAGGCCAAGTTGCTCCGCGTGCTCGAGACCGGCGACTTCCTGCGCGTGGGCGACACCGTGCCGCACAAGGCCGATGTGCGCATCATCGCCGCTACGCACCGCGATCTCTTGCACGAAAGCGCAGAGGGCCGCTTCCGGCAGGACCTGTACTACCGCCTCGCTGCGTTCACCCTGCGCATTCCCGCACTCGTCGAGCGCAAGGCCGACATCCCCCTGTTGGCACAGGTCTTCATCGTGCGGTTCGCCGGCAAGTTGAAGAAGCCCATCACCGGCATGGACGACAGCGTGAAGGAGCGGCTGCTGGCGCACACCTGGCCGGGCCACGTTCGTGAGCTCAGAAATGTGATCGAGCGCGCATGCATCCTCTGCGATGGCCCATTGCTTGATCTGGCCTCGTTGCCCTTGGAACTACAGGGGGAACCCGAACAAAAAATGGGTGCGATCTACGAGCTGGAGCAGGTGGAACGCGAACACATCCGGCGGGTGTTGACACACACCGGAGGCAACAAGACCCTCGCGGCGGAACTACTGGGTATCGGGCTCACCACGCTTTACGCGAAGGTGAAGAAATACGGGCTCTAGCGGTCAAGCGACAACAGGCCGCGTCCTCTTTCCAGGCGCAGGCTCGACCTTCTCCAGTGTGCCATGCTTCTTGCCCATCATCCGTCCCCACTTGGCGATCTCCTCCAGTAGCGGAAGCAATGTGCGGCCATGAGCGGTGAGCGCGTACTCCACACGCGGCGGCACTTCGGCATGGACCTTCCGGCTCACCAGCCCGTCCTTCTCCAGCTGCCTCAATTGCATGGACAGCATCTTTTCCGTGATACCCGGAATGAGCTTGCGCAACTCGGAGAAGCGCTTGCGGTCCTTGCGCAGATACCACAGGACGATGGTCTTCCACTTGCCGCCGATATGGTCCATGGTAACGTCCAACGCGCAGTGGTAGACGCGGCCATCCATATGGATCCGGTACTCGTTGCCTTCGATGATCATGGTGTTGAAAACTTCTGGTCGATGGTGCTGTGCGGCAGGACGTGAAATCGGGCATGAACGTTCAATACTATCCTTTCCGACAGCTCTTGTAGAAAGTATAGAGGCCGTTCATCTTCGCAGCGGCTAAGAAAAGGAAACCAACCCATCAGCACAATGAAGATCGGTGTATTCGGAACGGGCGTGGTCGGGCAGACCATCGCCGAAAAGCTCGAGAGCCTGGGCCACGAGGTGATGCTCGGCACACGCGACATGAAGGCGAGCCTGGCACGCGCTGACAAGGACAGCTTCGGTCGTGCTCCCTTGAAGGACTGGCTGGCGCAACACCCCAAGGTGAAGCTGACCACCCATGCCGAAGCCGCAGCGCACGGGCAATTGCTCGTGAACGCCACCAACGGCGGGGGAACACTGGAAGTGATGAAGCTGGCCGGTGAGAAGAACCTGAACGGGAAGGTGATGCTCGACATCTCCAATCCGCTCGACTTCTCCAAGGGCATGCCGCCCACCCTGTTCGTGTGCAACACGGATTCGCTCGCCGAGCAGATCCAGCGCACCTATCCGCAACTGAAGGTGGTGAAAGGCCTGAACACACTGAACGCCTACCTGATGGTGGCGCCACGGATGTTGCCCGAAGCCCACAGCATCTTCCTCAGCGGCAACGACGGCGATGCTAAGAACGAGGTGCGCGGCATCCTGCGCTCCTTCGGCTGGAACGACGCGGAGATGATCGACCTCGGCGACATCACCACCGCGCGAGGCACGGAACAGCTACTGCCCATCTGGGTGCGCTTGTGGGGTGCATTGCAGAACCCGATGTTCAACTTCAAGATCGTTATGGGGCCTAAGCCCGCGTGATGGGGGCGACCGGCCCACGGTAATTAAGCGGAACTTCGCACCGCATGCCCGTCCGCAGTATCCCAAAGCCGCTGAGACCCCAACAGTTGACGGCGGCCTACATGAAGGCGCTGGACCGCCACATGGCGGAGTTCCGCGCCGGCACGGCCGATCGCGCATGGGAGATCCGCGACTTCGCCGAGGGGCTTTTCGTTCACCCAACCCACTTGAGCAACACCGTGCAGGAAGTGACCGGTAGCTCGCCTTGTGACCTCTATGAGGAGCGCCTGATGGAAGTGGCGCGTGACCTGCTGACGACATCACAGTCCTCCGCTGCGGAGATCGCGCGGCAGTTGACGATGGACCCGAGCAATTTCGGCAAATGGTTCAAGAGCTTCGAGGGCATCACACCGAAGCAATACCGCGAGCGGCAGGCCATGAGGCAAACCGCTTGACCGACCGCCACATTCTGAAATGGTCACCATGCCCGCCGCGCGGCGGGCACGCAGCTTTGTGCCCTTACGCGATCATCATGCACACTCGACAACTCGGCCGTACCGGCCCCACTGTTCACACCATCGGCCTCGGTTGCATGGGCATGAGCGACCTCTACGGCGCGGCCGATGACGCCGAAAGCATCGCTACCATCCATGCGGCGATCGACGCGGGCATCACCCTGCTCGACACGGGCGACTTCTATGGCATGGGGCACAATGAACTCTTGATCCGTGATGCGCTGAAGGGCCGCGACCGGTCGAAGGTGGTCGTGAGCGTGAAGTTCGGCGCGTTGCGCGACCCGGCCGGGAACTGGATCGGCTTTGATGGGCGCCCGGTGGCGGTGAAGAACGCGCTCGCTTACACACTGCGGCGCCTTGGCACGGATCACGTGGACATCTATCGACTGGGCCGCACCGATGCCAACGTGCCTATCGAGGAGACCGTGGGTGCCATCGCCGATATGATCAAGGCGGGATACGTGCGCTATGTGGGCCTCTCCGAATCCGGCGTGGACACGATCAAGCGCGCGGCGGCCACGCATCCCATCAGCGACCTGCAGATCGAATACTCCTTGCTATCGCGCGGGATCGAGGGGAAGATCCTGCCGACCTGTCGCGAACTGGGTATTGGGATCACGGCATACGGGGTACTCTCACGTGGGCTCATCAGTGGGCATTGGACGGCGGACCGGGACCTTGCTCCGAACGACTTCCGCAAGTATGCGCCGCGCTTCAGTCCGGAGAACGTGCTGGGCAACCTGGCCCTCGTGGAAGCATTGCGCGCGGTGGCCGAAGGCCGGAACGCGACCGTGGCACAAGTGGCGATCGCATGGGTGCTTTCACGCGGCGAAGACATCGTACCCCTCGTGGGTGCACGCCGCCGTGATCGATTGAAGGAAGCCCTGGGCGCATTGGATCTCAAGCTGGCTGCCGATGATCTCGCACGCATTGAACAGGCCGTGCCCCGCGACGCCGCTGTTGGCGATCGTTATCCCGCGCCCATGATGGCTCACTTGGACAGCGAGCGGAAGAACTGACCTATTTAGCTGGTGCTTCACCACAGCGGACCCACGCGATCATTGACGGATCCCGAAAGCACATGAAACAAGGTTTTTGGAGGGAGTCCTTGAAGTTCCTCTCCGGTGCGTTCTTCGTCACGGCCGGTGCGAGCTGGTATTTCGCCTGGCTCCAAATCAGCGTTCCTTTCATGGGCACTGCGATGACACCGGAGTTCCTGTATGTCCGGGGCTTCATCCATTTCGTGCTGTTCCTGGTGTCTTTCTATTTCGGTTTCATGCACAAACGGAAATAGCGGCACAACGCGCAGGGTGGCATCTTTGACACGGGTTCAACTCGATCACATCATGCACCCTCCACGACAACTGTTCCGGGATGCGCTCTGCTAAGTCATCTCCATCCGCCAATTCATACATCGCGGTGCCGACATCGGGAAATGGCAGGGGTGTACTGGTGATCCACGCTTGGTGGGGATTGAACGACTTTTTCAAAAGTGTCTGTGACCGGCTCGCCCGAGAAGGCTTTGTCGCTTTCGCCCCCGATCTGTTCGAGGGTCATGTCGCCACCACCATCGCCGGCGCAAAACGCTTGCGAGCCAAGCGAAAGCGAGAACCAACCTACAAGACACTTGTTCGTGCCGTCACACAACTCACCCTGCACCCGGCAGTCGAAGGGGGGGCCATCGGTGTGGTCGGGTTCTCAATGGGAGGTCATTGGGCCCTCTGGCTATCACAACGACCCGAACTGCCGATCGGAGCAACGGTAACATTCTATGGCGCAAGGGCGGGGGACTATTCCAAGTGCGGTGCGGCCTTCATGGGGCACTTTGCCGAAAAGGACGACTGGGTTTCGCATGGGTCGCTCGCGAGGTTTAAGCGAAGTATCGAAATGGCAGGGAGATCCGCTGAGTTTTTCAGTTACCGCGATACCAGCCATTGGTTCTTCGAGTCAGACCGGGCGGATTCCTACAATGCCCAGGCGGCAGAGATGGCATGGCAACGAACCCTTCGCTTTCTTCGGAAACATCTCAAGAATAAAGAACACTGACCGGTTGGCACCGGATAGGATCGCGCGGATAGTAGACCGTTGCTCTTGTGGGTGCACGCAGCCGTGATCGCCTCCAGGAAGCCTTGGGCGCACTGCAGCTCAAGTTGAGCGCCAGTGATCTTGCGATGATCGAACAGGCGGTGCCTGTCGGCGCTGCTGCCGGCGACCGTTATCCGACGCCGATGATGGCGCATCTGGATAGCGAGCGGATAGACTAGGCGAGCCGGGACGCTGACTGCACCATCCATGCCGATGACGGCAAGCGTGCTGACCTACGCCATCCTACGCTTCCCATCGGCTTCAGCGGCCTCGGCTTTGCGCTGCGCTAGGAGCCCGTCGCCCTCTTCGATCATGTCAGCGAACGGGTCTTCCGACTCTTCCACTTTGAAGGTCTTGACCGTTTGGGCCGGACGGCTCTTGGGAGAATAGAGGTGCATGCTGACGAACGCACCGGTCGCAAGGACCATGGCGATGGTCAGTGCTTTTCGGGTTCTCATGGTATTCGAATTTGTTGACACCCGATTACCAGAAGACATGCCGCATACGCACTCGGCAGCCATTGCCCGCGCCAGCCGGGCTCTAGCAGCAAATTCTTGGCAAGTGACATTGTTGGAAGGAAGCGTTGACCTTTCCATTCCTGCGATCAACCCTTCCATTTCGGCAGGGTAACCCATGTGGCATGTTCCGAGGCTGATCATGGGAAACCCTTGCCGATCCCGTGTTCCGCGCAATTGACCTCTTACCGGCACTCCGATCGCCAAGGGCGCGGCCGGGTGAAGGTCGCAGGGAAAAGGAGCCGGTACATGTCCGGAACAGTACCGAAGGATCCACGACGGAACTGCCGAATGTCACCCCCCCCCCCCCGGAGATCGATCCTTCTTCACGTCGCGAATGACACCGGTCATAGAAAACCAGGAACCCAACACCGAACACTGATGGACATCACCACGATCCTCTTCCTGCTGGCCGTCGGCCTGCTGTGCTTCTGGCTCTTCTTCCGTTGCACCAAATGGTTCGAAAACATCTGACACCATGTTCACCGCCCTCCTCATCATCTGCATCGCCGTGTTCGGCTACCTGCTGCACGTGCTGGTGAAACCCGAGAAATACTGAAAAGCATGTACCGCAAAGAACACAAAGCGCGCGAAGGGGTTCCGTCCGCCGGGCTTTGTGCACTTCGTGCCCTTTGCGGTAGAAAGAACAAAAGACCATGAACACTGAACTGCTTGGCGTCATCGCCACTTATGGGCTCACGCTCCTGCTGGCCATTCCCTTGGGGCGCTACATCGCCCGTGTGTACAAGGGTGAAAAGCACTGGAGCGACTTCCTCCTTCCCGTGGAACGCGCCATCTACCGGCTCTCCGGTGTGGACGCCACCAAGGAAATGACCTGGAAGCAGCACCTCAAGGCGCTGCTCACCATCAACCTGGTCTGGTTCGTCTACGGCTTCTTCGCCCTGCTCTTCCAGGACAAGTTGCCGTTGAACCCCGATGGCAACGCGGGACAGACACCCGACCTGGCCTTCAACACGGTGATCAGCTTTATCGTGAACTGCAACCTGCAGCACTACAGCGGAGAGAGCGGCCTCACCTACTTCACGCAGCTCTTCGTGGTGATGTTCTTCCAGTTCGTGAGCGCCGCCACCGGCATGGCCGCACTCGCCGCCCTCTTTGTCGGCCTTCGCGAGCGCACGACGCTGACGCTGGGCAACTTCTGGATGTTCTTCACGCGGAGCATCACGCGCATCCTGATCCCGCTCTCTCTCCTGGTCGCCTTCATACTGGTGATGCGCGGGACGCCCATGACCTTCGATGGCCGCAGTACGGTTACAACGCTCGAAGGCGCTGAACAACAGATCACACAAGGCCCCGCAGCAGGCATGATCGCCATCAAGCAGCTGGGCACCAACGGTGGTGGCTTCTTCGGCGTGAACAGTGCGCACCCGCTGGAGAACCCGGACTATCTCACGAACATGGTGGAGAACATAAGCATCCTGCTGATCCCCATCGCACTTGTCTTCGCCCTGGGCTTCTACTTGAAGAACCGCAAGCTGGCGCTGACCGTGTTCGGTGTGATGACCACGGGCTTCATCCTCTTCGTGGCGGGATCGATCGCCGCGGAACGCCATGGCAATACCG
>JAGNSU010000107.1 GCA_017987895.1 Flavobacteriales bacterium
GTGGTGAACGGCACGTAGATCTTCGCGTCGGGATTGTCGCCCATCTCGGCGCTGCTCTTCTTCTGGCTGATGCCGATCACTTGGAAGTAGACCCCATTGATCTTGATGTACTTGCCCATGGGGTCCACCTTGTCGAAGAGTTGGTCCACGACCTTCTGGCCGATCACCGCGACCTTCCGTTCATCCTTCAGGTCCATGGTGTTGAGGAAGCGTCCTTGTGGCAGGCGGATGGATTCGACCTGGATCACCTCGGGTTCAGAGCCGTAGATGCTGAAGGCGCCGATCTTGCTGCCGTAGGACACGTTGTTGCCGCCCTGCCAGCCGCCGAGTTGCAGTTGCGGCGAGCACACCGAGATCCCCCGCACGTTGTCGCGGATCAGCCCGATGTCCTCATTGTCGAAGCGGAACTGCCTGCCGCGTTGGAAACCCGCGTAGGGCTTCGTGGTGGGCATCGTCCATACGAAGCAGCTGTTCGTGGCGAATCCTTCGAAACCACCGAGCACCGCATTGCTCAGGCCGTTGCCCATGCCCAGCATCACCACGAGCATGAAGATGCCCCAACCCACACCGAACATGGTGAGGAAGCTGCGCAACTTGCGCCGGCTCAAGGCCATCCAGATCTCTTCCCAGAACGCGCGGTCGAACATGGCTTATTCGTCTCGTAGCGCTTCAATGGGACGTATCGCGGCAGCCTGGCGGGCAGGGAAGAGCCCGGCGAGCCCACCGGCGATCACCAACGCGGTGAGGGCGTAGAGGGCCACCTCGATCTTGATGGTCGGATCGCGGAAGAACTCGCTGCCGGGTATTACCGAGGCCAGACCTTCCAGCAGGAGGACCCCCAGTAACAGGCCGAGCCAACCGGCCAGCCCCGTTACGAAGATGGATTCGAGCAGGATCTGCCCCACCACGTCAGCGGGTCGCGCACCGAGGGCCTTGCGGATGCCGATCTCCTTGGTGCGGTCCTTCACCGTGATGATCATGATGTTGCTTATGCCCACGATGCCCGCGATCAGGCTGCCGATGCCCACGAACCACAAGAAGGCCGTGATGCCTCCGAAGATGGTGCCCACGGTCTTCACGTTCTCCACGTTGTTGTTCACCCACAGCGCCCGATCGTCGGTGGGATCGAAGTCATGCCGGCGGGCCAGGGTATGCACCGCGCGCTCCTTGGCGATGTTCGCGCCTACGATGCTGTTGTCCGCGAAGCTGAACATGATCTCGTCCACATAGCTCTTCGCGTTGAAGACCTTCTGCGCCGCGTTCAGGGGGATGAACACGGGGCTGCGTTCCATCATATTGTGGCCGCCGCTCTCGAACTCGTACTGACCGACGACCAGGAAGGGTACCCCGTTCACGTTGATCCACTTGTCCAACGCGTCCTCCTGCTTGAAGAGTTCCTTGCGGCAGTCCTCGGCGATCACGATCACCTTGCGGTCCATCTCTTCGTCCACTTCGTTGATGAAGCGGCCTTTGACGATCTTCTGATGCTCCAACTGCTGGTTCTCCGGCTGTATGCCACGGATGCTGAAGCTGCCGTAGTTCATACCGTATTGCAATTGGCTTTCACCGCGCCACACGCGGAACTTTCCGCTGATGTGCTCGATCCCGGGTATCGCGTTGCGCAAGGCCTCGATGTCCTCCTCGGTGAGTTGGATCGCGCGGTTCGCCGGAAGGCCCTTCCACGGTTTGCTCGTTTCCCCGCCGTAAAGCTCGATGCTGTTGGTAGCGGTGTTCTTGAAGTTGTACTCGAAGCCGTTCCGCAATCCCGCGCCCGCACCGAGGAGCACGATGAGCATGAAGATCCCCCAGAACACGGCGAACCCCGTGAGCACCGTCCGCAATTTGTTCTTGCCGATGCTGTCGAAGATCTCGCGCCACTTCTCAAGGTCGAACATCGGCGACACTTGGTATGTGGCCTTCCCCATGCACCGTCCCGGGGTTGGCGGTGGAACTCTCGATCAAACCATCCTTCAGCCGTATGATGCGCTGTGTGGCGGCCGCCACATCATGCTCGTGCGTGACGATCACCACCGTGAGCCCGAGGTCGCGGTTCACCCGTTTCAGCAGGTCCATCACTTCAATGCTCGTGGCACTGTCCAGTGCGCCGGTGGGTTCGTCGGCCAGGATGATCTTCGGGCTGCTCACCAGCGCGCGGGCGATGGCGACACGTTGTTTCTGGCCGCCGCTCAGTTCATTGGGCATGTGGTGCGCCCACTCCTTGATGCCCACGTTCGCCAGCATGGCAAGGGCCTGTTCGTTGCGTTTCTTCCGCGGAACGCCCTGGTAGTAGAGCGGTAGTGCCACGTTCTCCATCGCGTTCTTGAAGCTGATCAAGTTGAAGCTCTGGAAAACGAAGCCGATGTACTTGCTGCGCAATTCCGCCGAGCGCGTCTCGGTGAGGTGATCGATGGCGATGCCATCCAGCGTATAGGTCCCGCTGTCCGGTACGTCCAGGATGCCGATCACGTTCAGCAAGGTGGATTTGCCGCTGCCGCTGGACCCCATGATGCTCACCAGTTCGCCCTTGCCGATGTGCAGATCGATCCCTTTCAGCACTTGCAGGATGTTCGCCCCCATGCGGTAGGACTTGCGGATGTTCTTCAGTTCGAGCATGAGCTGTAACGGCGCTCCTGGAACGAGCGGAACGGTCCCGAAAGTACCGGACACCGGCCCATCACTTCTGGGCCATACACGAACGGTGACGAACGGGGAGGAGCGGTGGCGATCAGCACCGCAGCGAGGCTACACAGCTCGTCACCAAGGGACCACGATGAACGTCCGAGCCGGGAGGTGTCCGTTCCGGGGCGCCAGAACAGCGCTGTACCAGCCGCTGGGGAGCGTGGGTAGGGAGAAGCTCCCATCACCGGTCACCGGCTCGCTCAGCACCGCCTTCCCGCTCGCATCCAGCAGGGTGAGATCCGCTTGAGCGGTGTTCCCGCGAACCTGGATGGCATTGCCATTGAACGAAATGGATGGCGCGGTGCTCACGATCTCATCGACCCCGATCGTGCCGTCGTTCGAACCGAAAGTGAACACATCATAGTATTCCACAACATTGTTGCTGATCAAGGCCCCCGGATCGTTCCCGGTGCATGAACCGGAGGGCGTGCTCAACGTGCCCTGCCAGGACGCACCGTCCCATGCGGAAACCACCAGGGTCGCGCAATCCGTGATCCCGCTGGCCGCAGCATCTTCCCAGAACAGTTCCACGCGCGCATCGTCCGTGGTGCCGGCGCGTGCGAGGCTCCAATGTTCGATAGCGTTCACAGATACCAGGCCGGGCCCGATCGAGGTGGTGTTGGTGTACGGCGAGTCGAAGAACTCCGCGGTGAACTCGGTATCCTGATCGTTGATGCTGCTGATGCCGATACGGCGCCATTGCCCTGCCTTGCCGACCGGAAAAACGAAGGCGTCGTTGCCGACCTTCCTCATCGGGCCGTCCACATGGCTCATCGCTGAACCGGTCGTGGAGCTCGATCCGTGCAGAAGCGTGAGGAGATCGTTCGATCCGGTGTGCAATAGGCCATTGTCAAGGGTAAGCGGGCCAGCGACTGTGGAAGGGCCGGAAAGACTTGCTCCACCTCCTGTGTTATCCACGCGAAGTCCGTGGAATCCCGTACTGCTCACCGTCTGGAGGGCGCTTCCTACGAACGCCACCGTGTTCACATCGGGATCGAAGGTCCCGAGGTTGATCCAATCCCCGGCTATGGCTATCTCGGCCGGATCGGTATGCTGCAATAGGGCGCCTGGAGCGATACTGATATGCTGGAAGCGATAGCTGCCTGTACCACGCAATTCCGCCTGCTGGTCGAAGGATACAGCACCCCCTGTGGCAAGGAAGACACCGTCGTTGCTGAACACCATATCGTCATCCACATGGAAAGCGCCGCCTGTTTGAACGATGCTATCGCTCGCATGGGCCATATCGATCCCCGGTCCGTTGGTGGTGAAGGTGCCGCCATGGATCTCCACATGCAGGTCCACGGTGCTGCCTGCGGTATTCACCAGGCTACCGTCCACCTGAACGATGCCGCTGTTCAGGACGATCCGTCCGCGTCCTCCGCCCGGTGTCGCTCCGAACCACAGGACATCGCCATTGACGTTGAGGGAGCCGCCGTTCATCTCATAACGCGGAAAGGAGACCCCCACCTCGCAGTCGAATCCGAATTCCCCGGTGGCGTTCACCGTTCCACCGTTCTGCACCATGCGGCTGGGTGCGGTGCCATCATCGCCCAGCGCCAGTACTGACAAAGTGTTCACTGTTCCATTGTTCAGCGTGACCTGGCCACCGGTTTCCGCAATGAGGCGATCGGTGGTGAGCGTGCCAGCGGTCATGGTCGCTTCCGCTCCATCGCTCACGATAAGCCTGTTGTCCACCGAGAGGTTGGCCGCGATAGCAAGCAGCGCCCCGTTCTGCACGTACATGCGATCCGGTGTGAACACAGAAGCGCTTCCGATCAAGGGTGATGTCTGCGCACCGCTATAGGCCAGCGGGTCGATGGTAATGTCCTCGCCATCGAGCGGCCATTGGTCCCAGTTGCCGGGGTTGTTCCAATCGCTGTTGATGGCGCCCGTCCAGTTCTGGGCGGTGGTGGGGCAGGCCAGGGCGAAGAGCATGGCCAGGGAGAAAGTGGTGCGGGTCCGCATGGAATGGGGTCAGTGCTGTACGACGAAGCGCACTGCGCCACCATCGCTTGTTCGTAGGAGATAGGTCCCGTTCCTGAAGCCCGAAACATCGAGCACGTTGGTGGCATCGCGCAGGATGCCGCTCAGGATCGTTCGACCGGAAACGTCATGGATGTCGAATCCGAGATCGGACGGGTGGTGCGCTGATATAGGTACGATAAGATGATCGGAGGCGGGCACAGGGAAGGGTTGGATCCCCACTGCCCCGGAACCTTCAGCAAGACCCGTACTGAGGTCGTCGAGGTAGCGCGTCACGGTCATCGACCCTAACCCCAACACATAGAGCGCGCTGTCCTTTCCGAGCACACAAGCCACGCCTTCGTACCCGAAATATGGATCGGTATGTACCCACTCCTGCACCCCATTGCTGTACTTCAAGGTCACGTACTGCCGGTATTGGCCTTGGTAGAGCGGTCCTCCTTTCCCGGTAACGAATACATCGCCGTTGGCCCTGGCAGCTACCCAGCCCGGTATCTCATCGTTGGAGAGCATCGCGTTGTAGGTCGCGTTCCAGAGCATCGAGCCACTCAGGTCCGTTTGGAAGGTCGTCCAATCCATGTAGCCGCCGGCCTGCGGAACGGTCCACCCGATCACGGTGAGATGACCGTTCACCAATGTCATGCGCACAGGCTGGTCCGAACCGCTGAAGTCGTACACGAACTGGGTAGTGGAATCACCGGCCGCATCGAACTTCTTGATCACCACATCGCGCCCGCTGAGCGGCGAGATCAGGTTGGGATAGGAGGTGAGCACGAAGGTGTTCAACGCATCGTCCACTTCTACATCTTGCGCACCGTAGCCTGCGACCAGATGGCTCCAGAGGAAATTGCCGGATGTATCCCACGAAGCCACCGCGCCATGCACAGCGCCGATACCAGTTCCTACAAGTACTAGACGATCATCCTTCAGTCGCATGGAGGTGAGGTTGATGGCGATCGGTGAAGTCTCCATCACATGAAAGGTCTCGTTCCCGTTGGGGTCGTACTTGATCAGGTGGAATCCACTCGGCTGCAATCCGGCCACGGCCACGTATAGATCTCCGTTCGCATCCACGGCGCAGCGTGTGTGTACCCCGAAGATGAACGTAGGCCCTATCGTACGTCGCCACTGCAAGTTCCCAAGCTGGTCGTACTTCAACACGATGACCGAATCGGTATAGATGTCGGTGGTGCCGGTGTACATATTGCCGGTCACGTAGATGTCGTTCGTGCTGGAGGTCGTCACCCAGGTCGGTGTCTCCCACAACCACTGTATGCCCGTGGAATCCACTCGTTCCCACAACAGGATCCCGTCCTTGTCGTACTTCTGGGTATAGATGTGCGCTGCACCCAAGTAGCTGGGGCGGGTGCCCACCACCACCACGTTGTCCGATGTATCGCGCGCGGCCATCACACCGTTCTTGTAGGTGTCCGCTGCTGGATGCGACCACTCGATGGTGTACTGCGCGTGAAGAGCTTGGGCGAGCAGGAGGGCAGGAAAAAGTAGGAATGAGCTGCGCATATGGAAGGGATAGGTGGTGATAAACCTATGGGGTTCGGATCCCGCTGAACCGAACAATGCCGACGTGACCGGATGAACGGGTGACGAAGCAGGCTTCCCCCTGCCAGCGAAGCACTGAACCACTTTGTTCCTGAACACGAACATTCCGGAAGTCCTTAGCGCTTCAATGCTGAACGATGAATCGAGCTTTCCGGCCCGCCGCGTCGGCGATCTAGACGGGCTGGGCAGTGGCGGTGATGAGCGCATTACTCAAGAGGGCTGTTGCGATCAGGTGCTTCATAGCGATCAGTGTTGAATGACGATGCGTTGCGTGCGGCCTTCGACCTTCACGAAGTAGATGCCCGCGGTCCATGCGCTCACGTCGATGGTGCTCGAGCTTGTGGTCGTGCGTGGACGTGGAGGAACCCGCGTCGCGGATCCATTGGATGGATTGGGCTCTGGCGATGACCGAGCTGCCGAGAAGCGAGAGTGTGACGATCTTGGTTCTCATGGCCTTGGCGTTGCGTTTACCGCAGTAGAGTGACATGCCCCGTCACCTTGGAGCGGCCGGTTCCGCACCGCGCGTGGTAGCTGAGCGTGTAGATGTAGATGTCCTCTTTGGGTTCAGCACCATGGTACGTGCCATCCCATATGGGCAGGTCGCTGGAGAAAACCTCCTCCCCCCAACGGTTGTGGATGCGCAAGCTGATCCCTTCCGCCGCACCCACAGCGGAGAACACATCGTTGATACCATCGCCGTTCGGCGTGAAGGCGTTCGGTACGTGGAGCCCGTCGCTCCCATCCACATACGCGACCTCGATCGCCCCGGCGAACGGACAACCATCCGTAGTGTTCCCGGCGTAGGTGTATGTTCCGCTCTCGTTCAATACAACTGTCGGGGAGGTCGATCCATTCCACCAGACAATGTCCTGTGATCCCGGTGGCAAGGAGAGAACGATGCTTTCCCCAGGGCAGAGGGGAGCGGGGTCCGGAACGGAAGGTAGTGTGGCCTCGGCCACTGTGATCGTGTCCGAGCCCAAGCATCCGTTCAGTGAAACATCCACCCACCAAAGGCCGGGACCTACTTCAATGCTCGATGCGGTGGCGCCAGAACTCCAGACATAGGTAGCTCCGACCGGACCCGCTGTAAGCACGACCTCCGCTCCGGGGCACGCTACCGTGTCCGGACCGAGATCCACGGCGAGCCCGGAACCTACCTGCACTTGCACAGTGGCCTGGTCGGTGCCCCCGCATAACGTATCGGTGGCAGTGAGCGTGATGGTGTATGATCCGGCGTTCGGATAGGTGTGCGTCGTGAGCATACCGGTCCCAGCTGTCCCATCGCCCAGGCTCCATTCCACGAGCAGGTTATCCCCCGTGGCGCTCGCTGTGATGGCTACGCTCAGGTCCGCGCAGGTTCCAGCGGGAACCGCGCTCAACGTAACGGTGACACCAACGGCACCACCTATCACCACGTCTTGCTGTAAGGTGTCGCTCGGCACGCACGCGTTCGGGTCCATGGCGATCAATGTCACCGTGTAGGTACCTGGTTGCGTGTAGGTATGCGTTGGTTCGAAGAGGGCGCTTGTAGCGGTGTTGTCGCCGAAGTCCCAGGTCCACGACGTGCCTCCACCAGTGTTGTCGAAAGTGAAGGCGGCCGGCGCGCACGGCGCGGACCCGGTAGCCGTGAATTGCGCGGACAGGCCATTGCCCGCTGTTCCTAGCTCCATCTTGAACACGACCACGTCATAGCTGGTGGCGGGTGTGGTGCTCCATGCGTTGGGCGTGGTGGCGTATGTGCCAGGCCATCCATCTTCACATCCGGCTTGGTAGAGAACGCCTTCTGGCGTGAAGCGGCTCATGCCTGCATCCAGATGCTCGCCCTGCAGACCGAAGTTCGTTCCGAAGAGATGTGCTGATACGTCCACATCGTACAGGCCGACATAGAAGCCGCCCGGGTCGGTTTGGAAGGCATCCGCAGTGAGCGGCCCATCGGGGTAGTAGCCGGAGATGTACACCTTGCCGCAGCCATCGACCAGAAAGGAGTTCGGCGACATTCCTTCCGCGACACGGGTCATCAGGTCCAAGCTGTTCAGGTCCGGCGAGAACCGCGCGATCAGTATGCTTCCCGTTGCTGTTGAGAATGTTCCTGCAGGTTGCACGGTGATGGGTGATGGGTGTTGTCCAAGGACATAGATCCTTCCTTGCGGATCGATATCAACGCGTTGCAACAGATCGAAGTCCGCGCCGCCCAAGTAGGTAGCACCCGCGATCGCGGTGCCATCGTTCACCACATGCGCAATGAAACCGTCGTGCGATCCCGCGAATGAGGGTTGGTAACCCGTTCCGCCGAAGGGCATTCCATTGTCCGCCGCGCTTCCCACCACATAGACACCACCGGTGCCATCCAGGTGCAAGCCGCTTGCTACATCATGGTAGATGCCGCCCATGCGGGTGCTCCAGAGCAATGCGCTCGCATCGTAGTTCAATTTGAACACCACGGCGTCCTGCATGCCACCGTCAACGGTCTGCACAGCGTTCGGGCTTACCGGAAAATCAGGAGAGCTGGAGGTATTGCACACGTAGATATCGCCTGCCGCATCCACGATCACCTCACCCATGACGCGATCGCCCAGGTTCGCCTGTAAGCCGTTCCACCCATCATCATCGACGCCGCCCACGTATGTGCTGCCGACCAACGTGCTGCCATCGGGGCTTAAGCGGCTCACCACAATGTCGCGGTAGATGAAGCCACCGCCCCACGAATCATCGAACGCGTTCGGTGTGCAGGGGTAGTTGTCCGAATTGCTTGTTCCCATGATCACGAGCGTGCCGTCCGTGTCCTCGATCATGCTCGCGGGCGTATCGTTGCCATTGCCACCGAGGTAAGTGGCCCACAAGCGGTTCGAGCCGTCAGCGTTCAGCTTGCTGATGGCGATGCTGTATGGTCCGCCGGGGAAGTTGAGTTGGAACGCGCCCGGTGTAGTGGGATAGCCTTGGTCAAAGCAATGCGCACCGGTGAAAATGGAGCCGTCCGCACTATAGGTGGCGCTGCCCCCGTAGTTCTCCGTCAAGCCCAGGTCGCCGGTGCCGGAGTAGGTGGCGGCGAGCACTACGGGATCGATCACGATCGCGCGTTGTGCGTCCACCGGACCGTCGAAAATGAAGCCGACCGTGCTGCCGTTCAGTACATATCGGCATGGTATGGTCTCGCGCGTCCCATCGGCGTAGAAGGCTACCGGTGCGGCTTCTGTGATGTTCCCGACCGAGGTCCCGATGATCAAGGAACCGGTCGCATCGATGTGCATGGCATCGGGTCCGCTGTAGGCGAAGCGGATCAACTCCACATCCAGTGATCGCTCCAGCAACAGGTCGTATTTGAAGGAGGCTCCCTCGGTGCGCATCACCAGGTCGACGCCGGGCCAGAGGTCCGCGTTGAGCGCGCGTGCGAATACCGGCACATGTCCGGCCCACTTCGAAGGATCATTTCCGAGCAAGAAGTTCAGATGCTCTGTTCCGGGCTCAACACCCTGCCAACGCGCGTTCGGATCCGCGCCTACAAAATCCACATGCCATGCGTGGCCCCGCACAGTGAAGGCTTTCATAGCCTCATCGTCCAAGTGCATGAAGTCATGCAAGCGGTGTGAGGCATCCGGCTCCATTTGCGACCAGGTGATGCCGTTCGCTTCAAGGTACACGCCGAGCATGTTGCCAGCGCGGTACTGCACGGCAGCCGGCCACTGGCCGTCGTTGCGCACGAACACAGCGCGTTCCGCGGATCCACTAGGTGCTCCTGCCACCCCGCGTACGATGGACAATATCACCGTGGCGATCAGTAGGGCGGTTCTGTGCATTGAAGCGGACATGATGTCAATGAGCGCTCAATGGTCCACCACCAAACGTGCCGTGCTGACCATCGACCCGGTTCGAGCGCGCAGGTGGTACACTCCGCTGGGCCAAGTGCTCACATCCATCATCCCGGAACTGAGGACCTGGGGCATTCGTTGCCCGTGGGCGTTGTATATGCTGATGTCCGTTCCAGAGGGGACCCCACCGATCGTTACCCGATCGTGCGCCGGGTTAGGCATCAAGAACGGTGCGCCCGCGCTGAACTCCTTCACTTCGGTGCTGAGTTGGTCGAACGTGTCGTTCAACTTCGCTATGAACAGGTTCGGATCCGCGCAGCAGGACACGAAATTCCAATTGAGCCAAGGCGACGACCCCCAAGTTGAACCGGTGAGGAAGAACGTGCTGTCGTTGGCGAGCGCCAGGCCGAACCCCACATCATCCGATCCGCCGCCCATACGCTCAGCGTAGATGATCTGCCCGTTCGCATCGTAGCGCGCGATGAAGCAGTGCGCGCTCTGGCTGACGATATCGACTTGGATCCCGTCGAACTCCGCGTAGGGGATGTTCCCCCCGAGCAGCCCGGTGATCACCG
>JAGNSU010000234.1 GCA_017987895.1 Flavobacteriales bacterium
CTGCTCGATCGCCTGCAAACGGCCTTCGTTTCGCAGAAGAACTTCATCGCCAATGCATCGCATGAGATGCGCACTCCGCTCACGGCCATCTCCGGCCAATTGGAGGTGCTCCTGCTGAAGGAACGCGCACCGGCCGAGTATGGGGAGGCGGTCCGCTCGGTGCTCGAGGACATGCACGCCCTGAACCGCCTGGCCGATCGCTTGCTGCTCATGGCCCAGGCCGAGAACAAGGCACCCGCCAGCAGCTTCGCTCCGGTGCGCCTGGACGAGGTGCTGTGGCAGGCGCGCGCGGAGGTCCAACGGCTTGGCGCCGGTTACCAGGTGGATATTGACATGGGTGAAGTGGAAGTGGAGGCGGACCTACTGGTGCAGGGTAATGAGGATCTCCTGCGCTCGCTCGTTACCAACCTCATCGAGAACGCGTGCAAATATTCCAATGACCATCGTGCCAGTGTGGCGTTGCGCACTTCGGGGCAGGAACTGCTGGTGATCGTGCGGGACAAAGGCCCGGGCATCGCGCCGGTAGACCACGACCGCGTGTTCGAACCGTTCTACCGGGCCAATAGCACCGGCGGGTCGAAAGGCCACGGTATCGGCTTGTCGCTGGCCAAGCGCATCGCGGAATTGCACAACGGCCGGATCACTTTAGGGTCACGGCTTGGTGGAGGTGCATGCTTCACGGCGCATCTGCCGAAAGGCCGGTGATCGCTTTTCATCGTTTTTTCATCCGGTTTGCCCGGTACGTTCATTTGGCCGCCGGTGCTTTGCTCCGTACCAACGAGCAAGTGCCATGAACACCGCAAGCCAGAGTGCCGGTCGGGGCAACAAGGAGGTGAAGGTCGCGATCATCGCGCTCAGCGTACTTCTCCTGTGGAGCTTCGGTGCCACCGCGATCTTCCAAAGCAGGGCGGATCGGGCCACCGCTGCCTTGAACGAAGGCAAATTGGCCAATGAACTGCTGCTCGCCGAAAAACTCCAGTTGGAGAAGAGGCTCATCGATCTGAACGTGCGTTTGCAGCACGAACAGGAAGACCTTGCTACTTCGGAACACTCGGTGCGGGACCTGCAGCGCAAGGTGGATGCGGCCATCGCCCGCTCCAAAGGGCTGGAAGGTGCCGCCCGTAAGAGCAAAAACCTGGCGAACGAAGTAGCGGAGCTGCGCACGTTGGAGCAGCGAATGCAGGCACGGCTCCAGGAAGCCATCAACAACGAACAGGACCTTCAAAGCCAGTTGGCCAAGATGACCCAAGAGCGGGACGATCTGGCCGCCGAATTCGAGGACCACAAAGCGAGCGCCCAAATGGTGAACAACGCCGAAGTCGACGCATTGCGCGGGAAGAAGGGACGGTTGACGGTGGTGGCCCGCCGGGCCAAGGAGATCCGTATGGCTTTCGACCTGCCGCAGAGCATGGCCCCGGATGCGAGCTTCAAGATCATCGCCCCTGACGGCCGCAACTATGCCGGCGCGGACCCGGCGATCAGCATGTCGATGGATGAAGTGGAGAACGAACCCATCGCTTCGATCGACATGATGCCCGACACACCCTTGGGCGACCGCGCCGCTCGCGTGCATCTGAAGTTCGCGCCAAAGGAGAAACTCATACCGGGCACTTACAGGATCGACGTGATGGCTGGTGGTGGCTACCTGAACACGGTCCTACTCAACTTGAGGTGAAAGTGTGAGTGCTCCGGAAGAAGGGGGAGCGGGGGCCGCTCAATGCAAAGAGAGCCGGCCCCCCTTCCCTTTCGACTACCACGGCACGGATGGCGCACGGATGCATACGAGATGAAGGCACTTGTCGCAGCTTGTTCGTTGTTCATCTTTCATCTCCCATCCGCGCTCGGGCAGGACAGGCAGGAATTCCTCATCGTCACCGTGTACGGCGACGTGCGCGTGTGGGCGCTACCCGCTGGCTGGCGGCCCATTTTCAAGGATGACCAGCTGCTTCTCGCCGAGGGGGCACGGACCAAAGTGTCCGACATCGCGGCCATTCGGCCCAAGCGTGGCAACGATACCACCGGCTACCACACGGTCCGCCTGCTCTTCCCCATGTCTTCCGCAGGGAGGGAACTCACCCAGACGTTCTGGATACCGGACCGGTACACCCATTTGGAGCAGGTGCCTCGGGAAGGGGACTTTCTGAGGATCGATGACCGTACCCTGTTGCGCGTGGGAGGCTATCGCGAAATGCGGGAATGAAGGAGCCTCAGGCGCAAGCGATGGGAAGGAGATACTTCATCAGTAAGCGAAGCCTACAGATGGGCCCGTTCACCAAGGATCAACTGCGCGACCAGCGCCTAAAGCCTGATACCCTTGTGTGGCATGAGGAACGGTTCGCGTGGGTGGAGGCGCGAACCATCCTAGAACTGCAAGAGGTTTTCGATCGACCTGCCGTGGCGCTCGATAAGGTGAAGCGGTCCTTCTGGTCCTGGCTTCGTGCAGGATGGATGGACCGCTAGTGAGCTATGATCCAAAGGAGGAACTGGTAAACGGAACGGAATGCAAGCCGGCGGCGGATCGGAATGGTCGAACGGTAAGCGGGGGTTAAGGTGGCCGGAGGCCAATTGCTTCTATGCCCTGCTGGCAAGCTGCGTTCTTGCCGCGATACCGCACAACCAACCGACCCATGGGCTCCGCCCACCTTTTGGATCCGTGGGTCACCAGAAGCTCAAGCGCAGATCGATCACACGCCCGGAGGGGGATACCTCCTGCTCGAAGTGCCGGAGGGCATAGGGGCAAATGGGCAGCCAGGGGTACTTGACCCACCGGAACCCACCCCATCGTTTGGGCACCGCTGCAGCGGCTTGGAAGTAGAAGAGTACGGGCCGGGGTAGCAAGGGTGCGGTGGCCGCGATGTGCAGTTCGATAG
>JAGNSU010000235.1 GCA_017987895.1 Flavobacteriales bacterium
CCCTGCACCCGATGGACATTGGAGCGCCGATCTTCCGGAAGGACCCGGACTGCCCTGAAGTGGTGGTGGGTTGGACCGATCAGTGGAGCGGCACCTGCCCTTACATCCTGACCCGCACCTGGTGGGCCACCGATAGCGACGGCAACAGCGAGACATGCATCCAGACCATTACGGTGGTAGACACCCAGGCGCCTGAGCTGATCGGTGTTCCTGCGGACATCACCGTAGCATGCAGTGAACTCTCGGATGATGCCCCTGTTGTGACCTCCTTGGACGGCTGCAAAGGCGCACCTGAGGTCATCGCTAGCACGGAGTACATCGCTGGCGACTGCGCGGGCAACTACCAACTTGTGCGCACATGGAGCGCGACCGATGACTGTGGCAACACCGCGACCGCCACACAGACGATAACGGTGGTGGACACACAGGCCCCGGTGTTGAACGGAGTTCCGGGCAACCTGACGCTGGAGTGCGATCAAGTTGTTCCGGATGCGCCTGAAGTGTCGGCCACGGACCTCTGCTCCACCGAGATCAAAGTCGAGCTGAATGAAACGGAGACGAAGGGTGATTGCCCGAACGAACGGACCATCATCCGCACCTGGAGCGCTACGGACGCATGCGGGAACACCGCCGTGGCCGAACAGACGATCACCATCGTGGATACCACAGCACCCGTCTTCACCTGCGTGCTAGCGAACGTCACGGTATCGTGCGATCAGATCCCCGAGGCGGAGATCTGCAAAGCGATCGACAACTGCGATACTGATGTGGAAGTGACGCTGGATGAGTCGCAAGCCTCGAAGGATTGTGAGAAAGGCTTTGTGATCATCCGCATCCTCACGGCCACCGACGACTGCGGGAATACCACGAGCATGACGCAGGAGATCACGGTGCTCGGCGGGAAGCTGGCCGAGAAGAGCCTATCCGATGCCCTGATCGTGACGGCCGCCCCGAACCCCTTCCGCGAGCTGACCACCTTGCGTTTCACGGCCGACCAGGACGGCCAGGCCGTGCTCGAAGTGGTCGACCTGCAAGGCCGCCGCGTGAGCGAACTGATGAACAGCAGCGTGGTCGCTGGGACAAGCTACCAGCGCGAACTGAACGCGGATGGTCTGAAAGGAGGCGTGTACCAATACCGATTGACCCTGAACGGCCGTGTGGCCCAAGGTCGCCTGGTGTTGACGCGTTGACCCTGCTACGAGATCCAGGACCGAAGCCCCTCCCGTGCGGAGGGGCTTCGGCGTTGATGGCGGAAGCGCGCCGCTACCTTCGCGGCATGGAAGCCACGCCCCTGGCCGAGCGCATGCGCCCACGCGACCTGGACACCGTCGTGGGGCAGGAACATCTCGTCGGGCCGGAGGGGATCCTTCGCAAGGCGCTTTCGGGCGGGATGCTCCCGAGCATGATCCTTTGGGGCCCTCCAGGGGTGGGTAAGACGACGCTGGCGCGCTTGATCGCGGAACGTTTGCAGCGGCCCTTTTTCACCCTGAGCGCCATCAGCAGCGGCGTGAAGGACGTGCGTGAGGTGATCGAACAGGCCGGCGGTAAAGGATTGTTCGCGCGGAGCGCGGTGCTCTTCATCGACGAGATCCATCGCTTCAGCAAGG
This sequence comes from Flavobacteriales bacterium, assembly GCA_017987895.1. GTDB lineage: Bacteria > Bacteroidota > Bacteroidia > Flavobacteriales_F > PHOS-HE28 > PHOS-HE28. The sequence goes on from JAGNSU010000235.1 coordinate 1,608, forward strand.
CGCAACAGGACAGCTTGCTTGGGGCGGTGGAACGGGGCACGATCACGTTGATCGGTGCGACCACCGAGAACCCGAGCTTCGAGGTGATCGGAGCGCTGCTATCACGTTGTCAGGTCTACGTGCTCCGTCCCCTGGCGGAAGAGCATTTGATGGACCTGTTGACGCGCGCCATGCGTGAGGACGAGCAGTTGAAGGCACGCACGATAGAACTGAGAGAGACCGATGCACTGATGCGCGCCAGCGGCGGTGATGCGCGGCGGCTGTTGAACACCTTCGAACTCTGTGTAAAGGCCTCAGGCGATGGCGTTGTGATCATCACCGACGCATCGGTCATACAGGTGGTCCAGAGCAATGCGGCGCGGTACGACAAGCAGGGCGAACAGCACTACGACATCGTGAGCGCCTTCATCAAAAGCATGCGGGGAAGCGATCCGAACGCTGCGGTGTATTGGCTGGCGCGCATGGTGGAGGGTGGCGAAGACCCGATCTTCATCGCGCGACGCATGGTGATCCTGGCCAGCGAGGACATCGGCAACGCGGACCCCAACGCACTGCTCATGGCCACCACCAGCATGCACGCCGCCCAAATGATCGGTTGGCCGGAGAGCCGCATCATACTCAGCCAATGTGCGATCTACCTGGCGTGCGCTCCAAAGAGCAACAGCGCCTACGCCGCCATCGGGGCCGCCATGGCCGCAGTACAAAAGACCGGGGACCTACCCGTTCCTCTCCATTTGCGCAACGCCCCGACCAAACTGATGAAAGATCTGGGCTATGGAAAGGAATACCAATACAGTCACGGGCATCCAGGTCACGTGAGCGACCAGGAATTCCTGCCGGAGAAGCTCGCCGGTACCACGCTCTATGCTCCTGGCGACAATGCCAGGGAACAGAAATGGGCCGCATTGATCCGCGCGGTCTGGAAGGGGAAGTACGCCTAGAGGACCGCCGCTCGGTCCGGGCCGCTCAACGCGCCTTTTCGGATTCCATGAACTGGCGGTGCAGGTCGTAGATGATACCGAAGCTCACCATGAGACCGCCGATGCCTTGTTCCACCATTTGCCAGATGGCGTCCACCGCAGCATGCATGGCCCCGTGCTCCGCGAACGACATGCCCAATATATAGACCAACAGGAACACGACGAACCCGAAGGCCCCGCCCGTAGCGAAGCTCATCAATGGGAACGCTCGTTTCAAGGAGATCCATTCGTGCTGGATCGAAAAATGGACCAAGCTGGTGATGGCGAACCCAATGATCA
>JAGNSU010000108.1 GCA_017987895.1 Flavobacteriales bacterium
CCCAACTCCACGATGGACAGGTCCAGCGTGTTGGGGTCGTACACCAGGGTGTGGATCGTGTAGAGTCCATCTTCGGTCACGTCGAAGCTCGGGGCCGCACCCGCGTTCACGATCGTAAGGCCCGCACCTTGCGTCAGCACGTACACCGTGCTGTATCCCGCTGGTACGTTCGCGTCGCCGTTCGCAGTGGCGGTGAGTGTGGCCGCACCATTGGTGCCGCACACATCCGCACCACCGCTCAGGGTGCCTGCGCTCGGGCTGCTCACGTTGTACTGGGCACCGGCCACATCCAGGCTCGCGCAGATCGCGCCGCCGCCTTGCACCAGCAATCCGTTCACATCAAAGCCCGTGGTAACACCCAACTCCACGATGGACAGGTCCAGCGTGTTGGGGTCGTACACCAGGGTGTGGATCGTGTAGAGTCCATCTTCGGTCACGTCGAAGCTCGGGGCCGCACCCGCGTTCACGATCGTAAGGCCCGCACCTTGCGTCAGCACGTACACCGTGCTGTATCCCGCTGGTACGTTCGCGTCGCCGTTCGCAGTGGCGGTGAGTGTGGCCGCACCATTGGTGCCGCACACATCCGCACCACCGCTCAGGGTGCCTGCGCTCGGGTCCGTGACACTGAACTGTGCACCTGCAACATCCAAGGCGGCGCAGATCGCGCCGCCACCTTGTATCAGTAATCCGTTCACATCGAAGCCCGTGGTCACGCCCAACTCCACGATGGACAGGTCCAGCGTATTCGGGTCATAGATCAAGGTGTGGATCGTGTAATTCCCAACACCCACAGAGAACTGTGGGTCGGCACTAACGTTCTGAATGACAAGCCCTGGACCTTGCGTAAGCACATAGATGACTTGGTATCCGGAGGGAACCACAGGTTGAGCGGTAACAGTTGCTTGAATGAAAGCTTCAATGCCCGTATAGCAGATCAGCGGCTTTACTGGCTGTAGCGCGCCCGCACTGGCCTGGCATTGACCCATGACCATGACCGTGTAGTCCTCGACTTCACCCAGACTGTAATTGGCACAAGCGCCTTGGTAGGTGAGCGAACTGGTGTTCACGCGCAAGCGCGTAGAGCCCAAGCTCGCACCCACGGGAACTACGATCGTGCCGCTCTGCTGACCGAAGCCATTCGCTTGGAAAACGAGCTCGGAGGCGGAGAACACTCCGTTTTGATCCCAGTCGATATAGGCGCGGAAGCGCTTCGGAAGGAAGAAGATCCCCGCCGCGTCCAAAGTGATCGAATAAGGATCCCCAGCTTGGACGGAGGCGCTGATCGACGTGAAGTCGGCGTAGCCATTGTTGTCGCCACTACTGTTGTCGATACCAGCGAACTGCACGCGCTGTAGGTTGAACACATTGCCGGAACCGCCGTCGGAAGGGCAATAGGATTGTGCATTTGCGGAAGTGGCAAAAACCACGGCGACCATGAGTGACATGGTTCGCAACAAGCTCATAAAGAGGCCTGGTTGTCCGGGAGGGAACGTCTGCATGGGATGGTTGGTTGATGCCGCCGCTGGACGGTTGTTTAGGGAAAGTTGTACAGGACTGAACAGACTGCTCGAACTCTTGTTCGGAGGTCCCGAAAAAAAATGTGAGCGGGTGAGCAGAGGTCTGCTAGTAGACCAAGATCAAGCGGGACCCAAGCACCTTGGAACGAGTGCTCGGTAGGAGGAACTCCGGGCTGAGCAGTTGCACGCGGTGATCCTGCAGCACCAAGCTGTCCTTGGGAACGAACCCCGCCTCCCGAAGCGCTTCGGCATGGGCGGCATCAGTGTAAATCACCACGCCGGGCGCGATCACTGCGCGCGCTTCCTCCAAATTGGACAACCAACGGACCGGGTGCCCGGCGTAGAGATCGAGCGCGGTACCCGCCACTTGCAGACCGAAGAAGCGATCCTCCGGAACGCCGTGTTCCGCAGCCCAACGTCCAGCGAAGGCATTGGCCTGGTATTGAAGAACGGCGGGATAGATCCACACATTGATCGTCAGTGCGCATGCGATGAACAACGCGCCCGTCGCAGCGACCCATGATCCCCTTCTCTGCCATGTGGTACGAATGGCGTAACCACAGGCGATCACCACGGCGATCAGCGCCACCATGCCCGTGTTGGATTGAAAGCAATACAGGACAGCGAACCCGACGCCCGCACCAAGGAGCGCCAAGATCACCCCATGCGCGCGGACCAGCCAAAGCGGCGGGTCCTTGAGGCCGTTCGCCGCCAGCACCGCGAACCAAGGCAGGGTGACGTAGATATAATGCGGCAACTTGAAGTGCGAGAAGGACAACGCCACGAATACGAGCACCGCACCCGAGAGCGAGATGCGTTCCTCCGCAATGCGTTCCACAGCGTTGCCCAAACCTCGGAACGATCGCCAAAGACCCACGACCAGGAAGAGCGTCCATGGCAGCATGAGCCAGGGTAACTCGTGCAGGAAGAAGAACGGGGTGCTGTCATCCTTCCAGCGGTTCTCACCGGTGATACGACCGAAGCTCTGTTCCCATAGGAAGAAGCGCACACCATGCCAATCATGCTGCTCATACAGCCCGAGGAACATGGGGAGGAGGAGCAGGAGGACCAGGACGGGCACGAGCAGCAAGCGTGCGTCCCACAGCTTCCCCCACCGCCCGCGCAAGGCGACATCACCGCCCAATGCCAGTATGGGCGCCACCGCCCCGATGGGCCCCTTGGCCAGCAAGCCAGCGGACAAAGCGACCCCGAAGGCGATCAACGACCACCATCTCCGTTCCTCGAGGTACGCCGAGCCCGTCCACACCGCGGTGATCACCGAGGCGGTGAGCAAGGTGTCGGTGCGCACGTCGTTGGTCATCAGAAGGAAAGCGGCGCTACAGCCGAACACGATCACGGCCCAACGGGCGTGTTCCTCATCACGATGCAGGCGCACGAACCGGTAAAGGGCGTACAGTCCCCAGGACGCGGCCAATACGGAGGGCAGTTTGTAGCTCCAATTGCTGACGCCGAAGACCTGGTAGCTCAGCGCCGACAGCCAGAAAAGCAACGGAGGCTTGTCCAGGTAATCCTGACCGCGGTGGTACAGGTGCAGGTAGTCCTTGCGTTCCAGCATCTCCCTCGCCATGGCCGCGTACTGCGCGGCGTCCACCTCCATGAGGTCCAGACCCATACCGGCCGCTACAACAGCGGCCAGAGCGAAAAGAAGGAGACGATAGTGCAGGAGGGACATAGGCGGCCGATCCAAAGGATCGTTAACGCAGCGGCCGCCAAGATCGTGAACCTGTAACATTGCCCAGAGGCTATCTCAAAAATGCTTTTGGAAGCGAGCAAGAGGGATCTCGTGTTCAGGCGAGGCGTGAGAACCGAGCAGAGCTGGACGCTCTGTGAGGCTTCTCACAACGAAGCATGGGCGCGGAAGACCCTTGCGGAGCCCAAAGGGTATTTTTGAGATAGCCTCTATTACCTGGACCATGAAACGGCGCGGCCTCGGAACCCTGGTGTTGCTCGCGACCCTGAGCGTGATCGGCGTTGTGCTTACACAGATACTCTGGCTGGACCGAGCCTTCCGCCTACAGAACGACCAGCTCACCTTACAGCGCCAGCAGCAGGTGCAGCTGGACAAACAATTCAGCGATCGCGTCACCATCGCCCTGACGGACGTCACCGAGCAGATCCTGTCGATCAACAAGGACCCCTCCGACCTGTTCGATGCGGTGGTCGAAGAACGGCCCAACTACTTCGCCGTCACCATCAACGATACGCTCCACCCCTACCTGCTGGAGGCCCTGTTGAAGAAGGAGTTCCAGCGGCGCGGGATCCAGGAGGATTTCGAGTACGGCATCTACGATTGCTTCACCGATAGCATCGTCTATGGCAACTATGTGGGCATGGATTCCGTGACCACGGACAGCACCCACACCGACCTGCAGAAGCTGGACAAGGACGGCCACTACTTCGGTGTGTATTTTCCACGCCGCAGCAGCGCGCTATGGTCGCCGGCACCGGCCAGCCGCAGCACCTGGATCTACCCGGCCATCGTCACTCTGATCGTCTTCATCTTCTTCGCCTACAGCGTTTGGACCATCGCGCGGCAAAAACGGCTGAGCGAGATGAAGAACGACTTCATCGGCAACATGACGCACGAGCTGAAGACGCCCATCAGCACCATTGCTTTGAGCAGTGAGGTGCTCGGCGATCCGGCCATCGTGAACGAACCGGAGCGCCTGCGCACTTATGCGGGCATCATCCGCTCGGAGAACGAACGCCTGCGCGCCCAGGTGGAACGCGTGCTCCAACTCACCACGCTGGAGGACGGCAATGCACGCATGAAGCGCGATCGGGTGGACATGCACACCCTCATCGGTGAGGTATCGCGCTCGTTCGATCTGGTGTTGAAAGAGCGGGATGGTGAACTCCGCTCCGACCTCCAAGCCAGCGATGCCGTTGTATCCGGCGACCGGGTCCATCTCAGCAACGCTCTTCACAACCTGGTGGACAACGCTGTGAAGTACAGTCCGGCGGCGCCGACGATCGAACTGGGAACAAAGAACGATGGGCGATGGCTGCATATCCAGGTACGCGACCATGGCATCGGGATCGGCAGGCAGGATCAGCGGCACATCTTCGAGCGCTTCTACCGGGTCCATACCGGCAATGTGCACGACGTGAAAGGCTTCGGTCTGGGCCTGCACTATGTGCGGCAGATCGCCGAGGCCCACGGCGGTCGGATCACTGTACACAGCGAACCCGGGCACGGCAGCACCTTCATTTTAGAACTTCCGTTGGCATAGACGGACACCACGATCACGCCTACGCCGGGCTTCGGCGCACAAAGCATGAGCGATACCAAAGCGAACATCCTGCTGGTGGAGGACGACCAGAACCTGGGCTTCGTGATCCAGGACGCATTGAAGAGGAAAGGCTACGCGGTGCACCTGTGCCGCGATGGCAAGGAAGGGTTGAAGTACTTCAACGAGCACAGCTACGACCTCTGCGTGCTGGACGTGATGATGCCGCACAAGGACGGCTTCAGCCTGGCGGAGGACATCCGTTCGGTGAACGAGCAGGTACCGATCGTCTTCCTCACCGCCAAGAGCCAGACCGAGGACCGCATCACCGGGTTCAAGGCCGGAGGTGATGATTATCTCACCAAACCCTTCAGCCACGAAGAGCTCGCCCTACGCATTGACGCCATCCTGCGCCGCACCCAAGGCAAGGGCGATGACAAGCGCAAACGCGATGTGTTCGAACTGGGCGATTACACCTTCGATCAACGCGACCTCAACCTGAAGCACCCCACCGAGGATCGGAAGCTCACCCGGAAGGAAGCCGATGTGCTTCGCCTGCTCTGCCTGCACCAGGATCAGGTGCTGCCGCGGGAGCTGGTGCTCAACATGGTGTGGGGTGATGACACCTATTTCCTGGGCCGCAGCCTCGATGTGTTCATCAGCCGCCTCCGCAAATACTTGAAGCACGACCCGCGTGTGCAGATCGTGAACGTACACGGCGTAGGCTTCAAGTTGCAGGTGGGCTAGCGGGGCTACCTTGGCCGTAGGCGAACACTGTTCGTCCAACCCAAACGTGCCCTCGATGCCCCGCGCGAGCCTCCTTCTTTTCCTTCTCCTTCTCCTCTCTGCCACCCTACGCGCCACCGAACCGGATCCGCTCGACTCGTTGTGGCGGGCGTATCGGGATCCGAAGCTTTCCGCGCGGGAACATCTCACAACGTTCCACCTGATCATCTATGAGCTGCGGTCCATGGATGTGGATTCGAGCGCTGCGCTCGCGACCGAAATGCTCCGGCAAGCGCGTGAGCAGAACGACACCCTGATGATCGCTTTGGCCTATCGTGATCTAGGCCTCGCCGCATTGATGAAGCGGTCCACGGATACCGCCCTTACACACCTGACCACCGCCTTGGGATTCTATGCGGCACTGGAGGATTCCGCGGGATACCGGGGAGCGGGGGCGGCACTGAGCAGCATGGGTATGGCGCACAAGAACGCAGGCCGCATGGAAGAGGCGATGGAGCACTACCGGCGCAGCATCGCGATGCACCACCTGGCGAACGATGAAGAGGGTATCGTGTACTGCTACAACGGCATTGGCCGCATCCAGCAGATCCAGGGGCAGTACGATAGCGCGCTGGTGAACTACGGCAAGGTGGCAGCGCTGGCCGCGAAGCTCGGCATGGCCGAAATGGAGGGCGCGGGCTATGGCAATATGGCCAACGTGAGCCAGGACATGGGCCGGATCGGCGAAGCCATCGATCTGGCCTACCGGAGCCTCGCCATCATGGAGCGCCTGGGGAACGACCGGGGCACGGCCACCTGTCTTACCACCGTAAGCGGCCTTAAGTACGCGCTGGGCGAAGACGAGGAATCCCTGGCCCTGCTCCATCGTGCGTACGGCTTGTACAAGAAAGTGGACTATCGCCAGGGTATGATGACATCCGGCAGCAGTATAGGTGGCATGCTACTGGAGATGGACCGGCCGGACAGTGCCATCCACATGCTGGAGGTCTCCCTCGGTTTGGAGCGGGAGTCGAACGCGAAAGACCTGATGGGCCGCACACTCCGTGAACTGGGCTCCGCATATCGCAAGACAAGAAGGTTGAAGGAGGCGGGCACGATCCTCGACGAGGCGCTTGTCCTCGCGAGGGAGTTGAAGGACGCGCCGGGCGAGGCGAACACACTGGCGCATTTGGGTCGCCTGGCCCTGGACGAAGGTCGCGCCGCACAAGCCGTCGATCGCTGCACGGAGGGTCGCGCGATCGCACTGGCGCACGAGGCCTTTATGGAACGCCGCGAGAACTGCGAATGCCTCTACCTGGCCTACAAGGCACGGGGCGAGGGCCTCGCCGCATTGCGCTACCACGAAGAGTTCATCGCGACACGCGACAGCATGGCCACCGAGAAAAGCGCGCGAGAGCTCACCCAACGCGACCTGCTCTACACCTTCGGCAAGCAGCAATTGGCGGACAGCCTGCGCTATGCGAGCGAGCGCATGGTGCTGGAACGGGAACGTACGATCGAATCGATGCGGGCGGACCAGAACAGCAACCGCGCCTGGGCCACCGGTGGCGGGGCGCTGCTCTTGCTCAGCGGGGCGGGGGCCTGGTTCGTATCCGACAGGAAGCGGCGGCAGGAACGCTTTGAGAAGGAGGCGGCCACATTGGAAACGCAAGCACTGCGCAGCCAGATGAACCCGCACTTCATCTTCAATGCGCTCAACTCGATCAACGCCTTCGTGCAGCGCAACGACCAGGACAGCGCCAGCAGCTACCTGGGGAAGTTCGCCCGCGTTATGCGCAGCGTGCTGGAGAACAGCCGCCATGCGGAAGTGTCCCTCTCCGAAGATCTGGAAGCCCTTCGCGGCTACATGGACCTGGAGCGCATGCGCATGGACAAGAAGTTCGATTTCACCGTGGAGGTAGATCCGGGGCTCGATCCGGAAGAGGTGATGGTACCTCCGCTCGTAGTGCAGCCCTTCGTGGAGAACGCGATCTGGCATGGCATGGCGGGCAAGGAGGGACAGGGCCATATCCGCTTGAAGGTGGAAGCACGGGAGAAGCAACTGCTATGGATCATCGAGGATGATGGTGCGGGTCGACATGCGAAAAAGACGCCTCTACCGGAAGGAACTCCCACCACCGCAGTGAAGAAGACCTCGTTGGGAACGACGATCACGCGCGCACGTTTGGATCTGGTGCAGAAGCAGCACGGTGGAAAGGCCGGTTTCAAATACGTGGATCTGCCGCAAGGCACCCGGGTGGAGGTGGATATGCCGTTGATGTACGCGCATTAGCGCCAGGGGCGCGGGCTTCAAGCCACTAGCCACAAGCTCTACCAGACCTGACGACCTACTGTCGTCTTCGACGCCGCATAAAGCTTGAGGCTAGTGGCTTGAGGCTGAGATCTCCGTTCCCACCAATTACTTCCCCCCACCCGCCACTTGCTCATCCGGGCTACGCGCTGGCTTTGGGTACGATGAGTTTTGTCCCAGCCAACGACAACAACCCACTCCAACAACCCCACTGCCATGAACCTCCAGCCCCACATCACCCGCACCCTGTTCCAAGCCGCCTTGATCGTAGCCGGGATCTCCCTCTGCACACTGGCCAATGCCCAGGCCTACGTCGCCTTCGAGGGCCGCGTGATCCTACAGGACAACGACCTGCACCCGGTACATATGACCGTGACCGACGGCACCGAGACCATGGACGTGGAGCTGGGCCGCACCGGCAACTACAAGTTCTTCGTGCCCGTGGACGAGAAGGTGACTTTGAACATCACCAGCCCCGGCTACCTCACCAAGCAGGTGATCCTGGATACGCACAATGCGCCTAGCACCGATGGCGTCTTCGCCCGCACCGAGAAAGTCGGGTTCGACATGGAACTCGAACGCCAGCCCGAAGGCCAGCTATTAAGCTACTCCGGTCCCGTAGGCGCCATTGCCTTTGTGGACTGCGAAAGCCGCCCCACGCTGGTGATCCTCACCATGCCGCAGGAGAAGATCGCCCTCGACACGCAAGCGAGCGCGATGCAGTAAAGAGAACGTCGATCGTAAGGAGCCGCTTCGGGGGACCGGGGCGGCTTTCGCATTTACCCAGCTCCCCTCCCGGCGATCGATCCCTCGATCGCTGTGCGCAGGGAGGGGCAGGGGTGGGTTCCAAGCCGCAGTTCAGCAACGACCTTCCTACTCCACAACCAACCTCGCCCCACTCACCCATTTCCCATCCACCACCAAGTGCAGATGGTACAACCCAGCGGGATAGTTTGACACATCCAGCTTCTGGCCCTTGTCCGCAAGCACCAACGCCACAGAGCTCACCAACTGCCCGGCCGCACTGACAACCGACAACCGTGCACTGCCAACCATGGCCGCTGGCAACTCCCACTTCACGTAGGCAACCTCGCCCGCTGGGTTCGGTGCAGCAGTGAGCGCACCGCGCAAATTGGTCGCCTGACTTTGAAGGCCGGTGATCAAATGGCAACCGGGCTCCAAACAACCCATGCTATCGACCTTGACCACCCAGACATCAGGGTTGTACCCCGGCGGATCGTTGCCACTATGGCTCCAGTTCACACGACCCACTGCGATGAACCCGCCATCTGTTGTTGGAAGGACATCGCGCAGAGCGCCCTCACCATCGCTCATCAGCGAATCGGCATAGAAATACAGACGCATCCAAAGACTATCGCCTGCGCTGCTGGTGCGCAGCAAGCACCCCTGTTGGCCATCGCCAAGAGGCTCATACTGGCCAGAAGCGATCAAATCGCCGTTCGGCGAAATCTCCTTCACGACATACAACGCAGCTAAGCCCGCAGGCCCACCGTAGGTGTCAGACCAGATCACATTTCCCGCACCATCGAGCTTTACCAAGCAAGGATGATAGCCAAGCGTCTCGGAGATGTTCCAACTGCTGGCGAACACAAGATTTCCGTCCGCCAATGCCTCAATGCCGGCTCCTGCAACGTCGTCGTTGTTCGGGATACCATAAGTGTCCTCCCAAACTACGTCACCCGTGCTATCGACGCGAACAACCCATTGATCAAAGCTGTCAAACGCCACCTCCTTGCTCCCACCCATAAAGTAACCTCCATCCGATGACAGCGCCAGGGAGTTGGCTATGTCCCGTACAATGATTCCTCCGTAAGTCTGGTACCATTCCACATTCCCCGCACTATCTGCCTTGATTATGAATGCATCGAGATAGTCGCCCAGCGTGGTCTCTCCGCATACGACAAAGCCGCCGTCAGGAGTAGCCTTCGCCTGCCGTCCGACCGTTTCCAGAGTAGGCAGTAAGAACTCAAACACGGTATCTGGCTCGCCAAGCTCATTGAACTTGAACAGTGCCGCACGCAAGCTATCGGGGTTGGTGAACGTATTGCCACCTATTACATGATGACCTGAGCTTGTTCTGCAAGACGTGTTACTCAAACCAGGGTAGGCCACCTTCCCCGGTAATGTGTTATGGCTTGTTGAGACGACGTTTCCCAGCGCATCCAATCGTATCGCGCCGATTACAGAAGAGTAGTACAAGCTATCCTGGAAGGCTCCGGCGATATAGATGACGTAGCCACCCACGCCATCTGTCTCCACGCTCCAAGCGGTCTGGGAGACACCTTGAAGAAGGAGGTCATACCTCCGGTTGAAGGACTGTCCTGAGGTTTCCGCCCAATAGCAGCACGCCATCCCAATGACGATTGACCGGGATAGCAACCGCGTTGGCCGTTGGCTCAGCTTGAACATGGTCTGGGCTAGCGCCATCCATGCCTGGTTCCGGCGCTTTCCGAAGGTAGGCCATCCCTCCTTCCGCCACTTACTTCCCCACCCCCGCCACTTGCTCGGCGCCGCTATGCCAGGAGGGCTGGTCAAGGCAGTTTTGACCCGTCGAACAGAAACAACCAACCCCGCCTTCGCCAAGGCTACGGCGGATAAACAAACCCAAACAACCCCACTACCATGAACCTCCAGCCCCACATCAAGCGCACCCTGCTGCAA
>JAGNSU010000109.1 GCA_017987895.1 Flavobacteriales bacterium
ATGGAGGCCTACCACCGCGTGCGTTTCGACCTGAACAACTTCACCGACAAGATAAAGCGCAACGTGTTGCTGCGTCCCTTCGACTACCTGTGGGACTACGGCGATACCACCACCGACGGCGTGCGCTACCTGCCCATTCTGCTCACCGAAAGCAGCGAGGAGCACTACTACCGCCGCGACCCACCCGCGCGCAAGCAGGTGGTGAAGGGACGGCGCGTGGTGAAGTTCTTCAAGGCCCCGCGCATCAGCGCCTTCGTGGAGGACATGTACGTGGACCCGGACCTCTACCAGAACTACGTGGAACTGCTGGAGCATCCCTTCCCCAGTCCCATCAACGACCATTACCGGCGCAACTACGACTACTTGCTCACCGACAGCGGCCTGGTGCTGAACGGTCGCACCTGCTACCACATCACCTTCAAGCCGAAGGGGAGGAGCGATGTGGCCTTCACCGGCGATATGTACATCGACGAAGCGACCTATGCCTTGGTGCAGGCCGATCTCGCCTTCAGCATCGAGGCCAACATCAACTTCGTGCGCAACTACTGGATCCGCCAGACCTATGGCCGCGTGGAGGACAAGCAATGGTTCCTGCTGAAGAGCCAGGTGCTCGCCGATTTCACCGTGGTGGAGAACAGCGCGGAGATGACCGGCTTCTATGGCCGCAAGACCACCGAGTTCCTGAACATCCGTATAGACGAGCCCCTGCCCGATCGCTTCTATGCCGGTGTGGATGCGGTGGTGATCGAGGACGGCGCGCTGGAACGCGACAGCGCCTTCTGGCAGGCCGCACGCGGTGATACCCTCGCGCTCACGCCCGAGGAGAAGGGCGTGGAGGAAATGGTGGGCCGCATGAACACCGATCCGCGCTGGGTGCGGCTGATGAACTTGGGCAAGATGGTGGGCAGTGGCTGGTTGCCCTGGGGACCGGTGGACCTGGGGCATGTGTTCACTTTCTACAGCTTCAACCGTGTGGAAGGTCCGCGCTTCAAACTGGGCCTGCGCACCAACGAGCGCTTCAGCGAGCGCATCGTGCTGGGCGGTCATGCGGCCTACGGGCTTTGGGATGAACGCCTCAAAGGCGGCGGTGATGTGCTCTTGCATCTGGCGCGCACCGGTAGTAAGCGCTGGTCGATCGGGGCCAACTACCGCTATGATCTGGTGCAGCAAGGGCGTACCGGGAATATGATCCCGCTGGACCACATCCTCACTTCGGCGATCCGCATCAGCGGGAGGGAGCAGCGCATGTTGGTGGACGACCGCAAGGCCTTCGCGGAACGGCAGTGGTGTACCGGCTTCACCACACGGGTGGGCGTGTACCGCAAGGAACAGATGGCGTTGGGCGGCTTTTTCCAGGAGCGCCGCGCCGAAGGCGACACCGTGGCGGTGGGCGCCTACACCACCGCCGGGGCGGAACTGGTGGTGCGCTACGCCTGGGGCGCGAAGAACCTGCCGGGCAGCTTCCACGAAGTGGACCGCAGCCTCTACTTCCTCAAGTACCCCATGGTCACCTTCGAACTGGTCACCGGGTTCAAGGACCTGTGGGGAGGCCAGTTCGACCTGCGCAGCTACAAGCTGAAGGTGGAACACCAGGTGCGCATGAACAAGGCGGGCTTCCTGAACATTCTGGCGGAAGGCGGAGCGATCGACGGCAGTGTGCCTTACCCCTTGCTCCACACCCCGGACGGAAACCCGCTCGTGCTGAACGACAACCATGCGTTCAATACGATGAACTACCTGGAGTTCGTGAGCGATCGCTACGTATCCCTCCAACTCGAACACCACTTCGAGGGCCTGCTGTTGAACAAAGTTCCTTTGCTGCGCCGCCTGAAACTGCGCGAATTCCTGCTGGCCAAGGGCTACTACGGAACCTGGAGCGAGGCCGACCGCACGGGGCCCTACCTGCTCGGCGAAGGGATGCGCACGCTGGATAGGCCTTACACCGAGGTGGGTTTCGGCATTGAGAACATCCTGAAGCTGGCCCGTGTGGACTTCCTATGGCGCCTGGACCACCTGGACGGCCCCAAGGTCTTGCCCTTCGTGGTGAAACCGTCCTTCTACCTGCGTTTCTGATACGCCCGGTGAACGATCCGCAGCGGTTACGCGTTGGAGAAAGCCTACGAATGGGCTTGTTTTGTGGTCTGTAACAAGGCTTCGTCCGATCCGTCGTTCTACCACTGGCCCCCACACGTGTACACGCTCGCTATTCGTTCGCTGCTCCCCTGGAGCGCTGCCCTGTTCCTGGGCCTGGGACCAGTGCGCGCGCAGGACGATACGGACCTCATGACCGATCTGCGCACCCACATGCGCGAAGCCTTCAAGGATGAAGCCCTCTGCGATCGCTTGAAGGCCCGCCTGCGCAAGGAGGATCTGCAACGTCCTGTGCTCAAAGGCTACATGGCCACCCTCACCATGGCCGGGAGCGTTCACCTGGTGAACCCCTTCGCCAAGTTCGCCCCCTTCAATGAGGGCAAGGCCATGCTCGAGGAGGCCATCGCTGCGGAGCCCGCCAGCGTGGAATTGCGCTTCCTGCGCCTCACCATCCAGGCCAACGTGCCCGGCTTCATGGACTACGACGAAGCCCTCGCCGAGGACCGCGCCTTCATCGAAGCGCACCTGGGCGAAGTGCCCAACATCACCTTCCGCAACCGCATCATCGACTTCATCGCCCGCGCCGATGCGGAGGGCAAGCTCTGAGCCGTGACCGTACTGCTGAACATATTCTGGGTCGTCCTCGCTTTCTTCGTCATGGAGTTCGTGGCCTGGTTCGCCCACAAGTACATCATGCACGGCATAGGCTGGAAGATCCACCGCGACCATCACCAGCCACACGATGGGCCACTGCAACGCAACGACCTCTTCATCATCATCTTCGCGATCCCTAGCTGGCTCTTCATGCAGTTCGGGGTGATGGGCGGCAATGACTGGCGCCTCTATGTGGGCATCGGCATCGCCATCTACGGCGCGGCCTATTTCTATGTACACGAGGTGATCATCCACAACCGCTTCCACTCCCGTGGCAAGATCACCAACCGCTACCTCCTCGGCTTGGTAAAAGCGCATGGCAACCACCACAAACGGAGGGAGAAAGAGGATGGGGAGTGCTTTGGGATGCTGGTGGTGCCGTTGAAGTATTTCAAGGATCCAGGTGTGAGGAGGGTGCCGTAGAGCACCCCTGATCTGACCCGCGCTCGTGTAGTGGGTCTTCGGTAGTTGGCTCAGGCCCTTCGGCTCTGTTTTCACTTTGAACCGTCCTCCATCACCCGCCATCGTGGAGCGCGTTGCTCAAAGCGGGTAAGGAATGATCGGTGCTTCCATCCACTGAGGTTTATTTCCATCACTCCGCAGGGCGGCGGTCAGCGGTGTTGGTGGAGTTGGGAAGGTGCATGATGGAGGGTCGTTCGCGCGAGAATGGGAGAGCCCACTTGCCGTTCTACTCACCAAGCGGTCAGCTCGCCCCGATAACTCCAGCCAGTACGCTACAGCATTGATGCTCCACGAATGCCCCGGCATGCCCTTTGGCGGATATGGATACGCTGAACCTTGGAACCATGAACGAGCGAACGATCAAGCAGGCCACCACCACGCACCAACCGCTGCGCGCGCTGGTGGTGGACGACCGTGACGATGTGGCCATGGGCCTGGCCATGTTCCTGAAGCAACTGGGGTACACCGTGCAGGTGGCCAACCAGGCCCAGGAGGCACTGGAGAAGGGTGAGATCTTCCGACCCGATGTGGTTTTCCTGGACATCGGCCTGCCGGATCTCTCCGGCTATGAGGTCTGCTTGGAGATGCGCCGGAGCGAATGGGGCGCCGATGCCTTCATTGTGGCGGTGACCGGCCGGAGTGAACCATCGGATATGCTGCGTGCCGCCCAAACCGGTTTCGACCGGCACGTGAGCAAACCCATGGGCTTCGGTACGCTCCGCGAGATCTTGCGGACCGTGGAGACCAGGGCGGCGTGACCGGGGCCTGCGTTGAGCCCCGGCAAGGACCGGTCGCATAGACCTCTTTCACTGTTCGCCATGGACGAACGGTTCCCCTTGATCTCGACAAGCGACCCTGCTACTTCGCGCGCATCCTGTTCCCCTTCGCCTCGTGCGTCACTTCCGCCAGCCCGAGCGCTTCCATCAACGGCGGCAGGTACACACCAAAGCGGCCGCGCAGCCCCTTCTTCAAACCGTACCAGCCTTTCACCGGGTTCTTCTCGCTACGACCCCAGGCTTCCACGGTGCCCTCCTTCGCGGGTTTCTGTTCGTCGGCGCCGCCGAGGTCCATCCAGTCGCCGTGCTTCTTCAACATGGCGTGCAGATCGGTGATGCACCGGATGTCATAGAGCAGCACGGTCTTGCCTACAGTGCATACGAGCACCTCCTTTCCATCCTTTTCCTCGACGTGCATGGTATACTCACTACTGCCGGGAGGGGTCTTCAGTTTCCAAGGTTTGTCTTTGGTGCGCTTTTCCATGAAAGTGGTTGTTTGGCTTTTTTTGACGATCAAGGCGGATCGAACGATAGGGTCCGATGAACTATTACCAGTAACGGTGAAGGTCAGAGCTTCCCATGCACATCCACCACCACCCGCCCTACCACTCCTCCCGCATGCAGCCGGGCCAAGCTCTTCCCTACGTCTCGAACCTGGACCACGTGATCAACGTGAACGTTAAGTCCTTCAGCAAGCCAACGCCCCAAGAGTTCCAGATCGGCGGGCTTGCACTTCACGTTCACGAAATGAACGCCGGTGGAAGCGAACAAGCTGGTGAGTTTGTCCACCATGAAGTTGAGCGATGGCAGCGTGGTCACGAAGTGTCCCTTCGGGTTGAGCGCGTGCTTCCATTGCGACCAGCGATAGGCAGCCGAGGGATCGAAGACCAGATCGAACTTCCCCTGCACGGATCCAGGGACCTGAACGGACTTGCGATCGATGACCTGCTCTGCACCGGCTTGCTTCGCCAGTTCGAGGCCCCTGCCGGAGCCGATGGCGGTGACCTGCGCGCCGAGCCGTTTGGCCACCGCCACTGACAGAAGACCTACGCCGCCCGATGCGCCGGTGATGACGACGTGCTGTCCTTTCCGGAGCTGGCCCAGATCGCGCATGGACTGGAGCGCGGTAACGCCCGCCGTGGCCACCGCGGCGGCTTGCTGGTGGCTTACCGAAGCGGGTTTCTCAGCGATGCCATCCACACGAGCGATCAACGCCTCCGCGAACGCTCCCTGTTTGTTGCCGGGGCTGTACGGCAGGAAGCCGAAGACGGCCTGACCCACCCGGAACGCCGTGACTTCCGGGCCGACCTTATCGATCACACCGGAGAAGTCGTAACCGACAACAAGCGGCCGGTTGCGCGCATGCAGGAATTTCAGTGTGCCGGTGATCACCTTGTAGTCGGCCGGGTTGAGCGCGGAGGCGTGAACGCGTACGCGCACCTCGCCCTTTCCCGGATCGGGGAGCGCAATGCTCATGCGCGCAAGGCGTTCCAGGGGTCCGTAGCCATCGGTGGCTATCACGTTCATGGTGTCGCTCATGGTCGTTGTTTGTTGCCGGTAAGGCGCCCGGTGGGTCAGTTGGCCTTGTTCTGGATCAGTTCAGCTTCCTTCTTCAGATCGGCAGCGAACGCATCGAAGCTGGCATCGAAGCTAGGGATGTACTTGGCGTACATGGGGAACATGAGCCCGCCGATGCGCTCATGCATAGTGAACGTTATCGTACCGTTCCCGTTGTTCGTCAAGGTGAAGGTGCGCTGGCCTTTGCCGTCGCCCCAAACCATCCGCTTGACGGCTTCGAATTCCTTCACTTTCAACTTGAAGCTGCGTTCGGCGTCGAGCGTGCTCTTCAGCACGATCTTCTCGTCAAGTGCGATGGTTCCTTGGATGGACGTCACGGTGCTGTTCCAGCGCGGGTAGTCGCTGGCATTGGTGAGCAGGGCCCAGATGATGGCCTCATCCGCCTTGATGGTGATGACCACGGAGGTTTCGCGGTGGAAGGTGGTCTTCGTGGTGGCGGCGTTCTGGGCGAAGGTGGCTGCGGTGGTCATGATCAGTAAGGTTGTTACGAGGCGTTCCATGACCGTTGGACGATCGGGGCGAGCGCAACGATAGGGTCCCAGCGAAAATTCTCTGGAACACCTGTCACTCGCGGCTTGTATGCCGCTCCATCACCTTCCGATCGAAATCCAAGTGATGCAACTGTAGCTCGGCCGCCGGTGAGGTGAACGGATCGAGCTCCTTCATCACGGTCATCCGCAGGTCGAAGAGGTGCTCCTTGTCCTTCTTCGCCGCATCGCGTAGCATCTGGATCTTCACGGCTTCCTCCTGTGCGTTCTGCTTGGGGTTGAAGATGCCGTTGAGCTCCGTGCATTGGTGGCAAACGCCTTCCTTGTTGATGAGGGCACAGCGCTTGTCGAACACGTCGATCATCCTGCTGCGCCCGGCGTGCAGATAATACTTCACCATCGCCTCGCTCATCTCCATGATCTCCGCGATCTCCTTCGCGGTGAATTCATACACCTCCTTCAGCATGACCGCTAACTGTTGCTCCAGCGGTAACGAACGGCTCACACAGGTGAAACAGAAGGCGATGTGCTCGCGGATCTCGAACTGCGCCTGCGACGAGGTCTTGTGGATGGTCATCGCCTCGCGGAAGAAGTCGGGATCCTTCATGGCGGCGTCCTTGCAGATGTCGCCCGCATCCTCCGGCCAACGCTTCAATGACCGCAAATGATCGCGTGCGATGTTCTGCGCGATGGCGAAGAGCCAGGTCTTCACGCTGCTGTCGCCCTTGAAGCTTTCGATGCTCCGGTGGGCACGGATGTAGGTCTCCTGCGTGATGTCCTCGGCCTCCTGCTTGTTCGTGGTGATGCGCACGATGTAGGACTTGAGCGCGCCTTTCGTGCGTTCGAATTCGGTGGTGAGGATGTCCGTGGTGAGCATGGTACTTGCGGTACGCGAAGGTCGATCGAACGGCGTGTTGTTGTTCCCTAGAGGGTATCTCAAAATTGCTTTTGGAAGCGAGTGAGGTGCATTTCGTGATCAGGCAAGGCGCGAAACCCGAGCATAGCCGGTGGCTATGTGAGGGTTGAGCAACGAAGCATGGTCGCGAAAGGCCCTCGCGCAGCCCGAAGGGTAATTTTGAGATACCCTCTAGCGCAAATAGCTCATCCTAGGCAGCGTACAGATGGGATCGCTGTCAGCAGGCTGCACGGCAAGGCCGATGGTGGGGAGCAGAACGGGTTGGGCGTGCGCGCCGAGTAGCGCCGCCCATGCGAACAGACCAAGGATGCTTCGCCGCGCCATTGCCGGAGGTTTCGAGAAAGACGGGGCAACGGTGTGCAGGTTCGATCGTACGCGCCATGAAGATCTGCCGCCAATGGGTGGGACAGATGGACGGAATGCCCCCGCCCTGCCTTACGCATGCAAGACGCCAGCGGGTGGGTCTGTCAGCCGACATCAGCTCCCGCGCTCCGCAAGGATCCGACGTTGAACCCTTTGGTGATCAATCGGCCCGCGAGCACCATCTCGTACACCGCGATCGGAATGGCCATGACCATGGTGGTGGTGGAGTAGGGTGTGATCACGCCCAGCAACTCCATGCAACCCACTCCTAGAATGAGCAGTGCACCGGTGATGCCCATTCCTGCGAGCGGTCGCGGCACCAAACCCGAGCACAGGAAGAGATAGCTGTAGGTGAGGGTGTTCACCCCGAGCAGCAAATGCGGGCCGAGCACAAAGGTCCAGTCATGAACGGCGATCAGTGCAATACCGACCGAATGAGCGGCCGCGTTGTCTTGTCCTGAAGTCGTAGCGATGGAGGCGAGCGCCAACATGCTCACAGCGCCCACGAGTATGCACACCACTTCCAGGGAACGGAGAACGACATAGGCCGGACCCAACCTGCTCGATACCCTGCTGAGCACAGGGAGCATCATAAAGGCCGTACCGCAGTTCGCCACGGCGAGGATGGCCTCGAAGAGCGCGCCCCAGCCGATCCGCCCGGCGTTCGCGCTCGCTGCGATGATCGGTTCAGCAGCATCGATCACGGGCTTGTACAGGACCAGCCCAATGATGGCGGTGACGGTGGCGGTGATGAAGAACAGGCCGGTGATGACGGCGTGTCGATCGGTGGTAATGATGTTCGTGCGCATGGGGGTGTGGGGTCGTTCAGAATTCTTCGGTGATGAGTTCTTTATTGAGCATCATGCCGGCTGTTGTGCCGGTCGCCACGGCATTGGCCACGGTGCGCAGGCGTGTGGTACTGTCGCCGCACGCGTAGATCCCGGGAACGCTCGTCTGTTGCTGTGCATCCACTTTCAAGTAGCCTTCGTCAGTGAGCGCGCAGCCGAGGTGTTGTGGCAGCGTGCAGTGCTGCACGAACACGGGCATGGCGTAAAGGGCGTGGATGGCGCGTGCGGATCCATCCTTCAAGTGGATGCGCTGCAACTGCCCCTCGGCATGCTCCAGTTCCGCGATCGCGGTTTCCACGATGCGTATATGGTGCTCGCGCAACTTGGCCGTTCGTTCCGCGGTCAGCGTGGAAGGTCCATCGGTGAAGAGCGTGAGGTCCTTGGTCCAGTTGGAAATGAGGCGCGCGAGCTCGAACGCCCGCTCGCCATTGCCCAACACGCCTGTGGCTTCATCGCGCACCTCGTAGCCGTGGCAGTACGGACAGTGCAGCACGGAGATACCCCAACATTCCGCAAAGCCCTTGATGTCGGGCATCACATCCCGCACGCCCGTGGCGAAGACCAGCTTCGACGCACTGAACGACGTGCTGTTGTCCACTTGCACATCGAAACCGTGCTCCGTCCTGATCACATCCGTGACCAGCCCGGTCATCAGTTCCACGGTGGGGTAGCTCGCAACCTGCTGGCGCGCGAGCGCGGCTATCTCCAGCGGCGGCACACCGTCCTGGGTGATGAAGTTGTGCGAGTAGGGGGTCTGCCGGTTGCAGGGCACGCCACCGTCCACGATCAGCACACGGCGCAGCGCGCGGCCCAGGGCCATGCCCGCAGCGAGGCCGGAATAGCTGCCGCCTACTATGATCACATCGTATTGCTTGTTCTCGTCCATCTCTTTACCGGTTGGTCGCGCCAGGATCCGCAGCGGCAGGGTTCCCGCACAAGCGGCACTTGCGCTCAGTGCTATGAAGTGCCGTCTGGTCATCGCTGGCATCCGTTCGTTCCCGTTCAGCTGGATGACGCATCAGGCCTGTGTGCTCTTGGTGGAGAAGGCGCGCATGATGCGGTCCACGAACGGAACACCGGCGAACACGATCCAGGGCACCAGGCAGATGGTGAGCAGGAAGGTGCGCTGGTACAAGGGCAGCGCGGAGAGCGGCTCGCCGAACAGGGCGAGGAACAGGGTGATGGAAGGGTAGATGACCAACCAGATCTTCAGGGAGGCCAGCAGTTTCATTTTCGTTTTCATGGGTGGCGTTTTTCGCGAGGGCAAAGCAAGCCCGACCCCGACCCAGGGGGATAGGACGAACGCGTGATCGATCGGGACCTATCGCGACTTCTGCCGGAAGCCCTCCGGTGTGTGCCCCGTTCGCTTCTTGAAGAAGCGGATGAAATAGGACACATCCTCGTAGCCGAGCCGGTCGGCCACCTGGTTCACCTGGTCCGACGTGGCCAGCAGGTAGCGCTTCGCCTCAAGGATGATCTGGTCCGTGATCAACTCGGAAGTGGTGCGGCCCATGCCTGCTTTCGCGATGGCGTTCAGCTGGAAGGTGGAGAGGTGCATCATCTCCGCGTAAGCGGAAACCTCCTTCACCTGGTATACGTTCTCCTCAATGAGTTCCAACAGCTCATCGAGCCGCTCATGCGCATAGGGGCTGGCCGTACACGGATCCACCGGTCCGGGCGCCCGGAGGATCGTTTCCACGAGCAGCACACCCAGATGGGCGCGTATGATGTGCAGGTAACCTTCCTCCTTGTTGGTGTACTCGCGGTGCATGCGGTCCAAGGTCACCAGCAGTTCACCGTACCGTTCGGCGTTCGGCAGGAAGATCCCTACGCCACCCGCTTTGCGCAGCACCAGCCGCGCGCTCTTTTCACCCGGCGCGTAGAAGTCGGACCTGAACTGCATGATGTAGCCCGTGCTCGCCGCCTGTAATCGCAGCCGATGTACCTGCCCCGGCCGCATGAAATAGATGCCGCGTGCCTTCAGGGTGTGCGGCGTGAAGTCCACCTCGTGTACACCCGCCCCATGGGTCATCGCCAGCAGGAAGTAGTGGTCGTGCCGGTGCAGGTCCTGCACCATGTCCTTGCCGCCCAGCACCTCTTCGATCGACCGGATGTTGAAGTGGTCGGCCACCGGAGCCTCCGCTTGCACGGGCTTCAACTGCCTTATGGGGATGGGCTTCATGCGGGCGCGGTCGAAGGCGATCTGTGGATGGTGTTCCGCCAGGATCAATTGCTCGGATGAAAAGTATGCATGGCGGACGATGGGGTGGTGGGTCGGTGGGTGCAGGGACTTGGAGAACGG
>JAGNSU010000110.1 GCA_017987895.1 Flavobacteriales bacterium
CGAAGCGGTCGGCTTTTTCCCCGCCGACCTGATCTGTGCCGATCTGAACAACGATGGATGGATGGACATTGCCACGGTGGACCAGACGGGCAATACCGTGAGCGTGCTGTTGAACACGACGGTGAACGGGATCCATGAACAGGTCTCCGGATCCGTGCGGTGCTACCCGAACCCGGCGCGCGATGCGGTGCAGCTATCGTGGGAGTTACCGGGTGCGGTGAAAGGCAGTTGTCGGTTGTCGGTTGTCAGTGCGCACGGGCAGGTGGTCAGCACGGTGCCCATCGCGCCAGGCGACAAGAGCTATGTATTGGATGTGTCCAACTATGCGGCCGGGCTTTACCACTTGCACTTGGTGGTGGGTGGGCAGTGGGTGAGCGCGGCGAAGGTGGTCATCGAATAACGCGTTCGCGAGCGTCCCCGACGCGTCGGGCGCGAAGCGATCTTGTTGGGGTCGTGGTAGATCAGCGTCTTCCACGCACAACCCACACGCAATTAGAGATCGCTTCGGACCGCTCCTCGGGCGCAGCCTCGGATCGGATCCTCGCGATGACGTGCGGGGTGAGGGCTAGAACGGAACCTCGTTCCCTTCGCCGTCCTGGATGCTGAAACCCAGGTATTGGTGGCTGCCATCGGCCACCACCTTCACGCTCTTGCGCCAGCGCCACCACCACTTCATGCGGATGCTGGGGAAACCCTGGGTGAAATAGGCCGCGAGGAAAGGGTGTACTTTGAGCGTGAGGCCGCTCATGTCCTTTTCCACCAGGAGGTAGTTGAGGGCGCTCTCGATATCGTCGATCAGCAGGACCGGTGCGCGCACTTCGCCGGTGCCGTTGCAGGTGGGGCAGCTTTCGCTGGTGTCGATCTCCGTTTCGGGGCGCACGCGTTGGCGCGTGAGCTCGATCACCCCGAAGCGGCTCGGCGGAAGTACGTTGTGCTTGGCCTTGTCATCGGCCATGGCATCCTTCAGCGCCTTGTGCAGCTCGCGCCGGTGGTCGGCCTCGTAGAGGTCGATGAAGTCGATGCAGATGATGCCGCCCATATCGCGCAGGCGCAGCAGGCGGGCGATCTCCTTGGCGGCCTCGATGTTGATGTCGAGCGCGTTCTTCTCCTGGTTCTGGTTGCCGCCCTTGCGGCTGCCACTGTTCACGTCGATCACGTGCATGGCCTCCGTCTTCTCGATGATCAAGTAGGCGCCGCTGGGCAGGATCACCTGCTTGCCGAAGGCCTGCTTGATCTGCTTGTTGACCGCGAAATTGTCGAAGATGTCCAGCTTGCCTTTGTAGTGCTTCACGATGCCCTTCTTCTCCGGGGCGATCTTCTCCAGGGTCTGGTAGACCTCGTCGGCGAGCTGTTCGTTGTTGACGTGTATGCTGGTGAAATCCTTGTTGAGCACGTCGCGGAGCACGGCGCTGGTGCGGTCGATCTCGCCCAGCACACGCTTGGGCGGAATGGCGTTGCGCAGGTTGTGGAACATGGTGTCCCAGCGGGACAGCACGGTCTTGAGGTCGGCTTCGAGCTCTTCGGTGCCTTTGCCTTCGGCGTTGGTGCGGATGATCACACCGTGGTTGGCCGGGCGGATGCGCTGCATCAGCTCCTTTAGGCGGCGGCGCTCATCCTCATCCTTGATGCGGGTGGAGATGCTCACCTTGTTGATAAAGGGCACCAGCACCATGTAGCGGCCGGCCAGGGTCACTTCCGCGGTGAGCCGAGGGCCCTTGGTGCTGATGGGTTCTTTAGCGATCTGCACCAGCACGCTTTGGCTGGCGCTGATCACCTCGCTCATCTTGGCGTTCTTCTCGATGTCGGGCTCCAGCTTCCAGCCATCCAGGACGGACGTGGTGATCGTGCCGCTCACCGCGCCCTTGGCGAACTTGAAGCTGTTGCGGTACTGCGGGCCCAGATCGAAGTAGTGCAGGAAGGCGTCCTTCTCGTGCCCCACATCCACGAAGGCGGCATTGAGGCCGGGGGCCACCTTGCGCACACGGGCCAGGTAGATATCGCCCACGCTGAAGCCGCGCTCGGTGCGTTCGCGGTGCAGCTCCATGAGGAGCTTGTCGCGCACGACGGCGATGGCCACCTCGCCCGCGGAATCGCGGATAATGAGGTCGACGCTCACTTAGGGAAGGGTGTAGGAAGCATGGTGCATCATCCGTTGGGATGTGCGCATCCAAGGCACAGGGTATAGCGCCACCACAGGGCGGCTGCCCTGGGCCAAGGAGGGATCCCTAGCGGACCTTCTTCTTGTGCCGGTTCTTCCGCAGGCGCTTCTTGCGCTTGTGGGTAGCCATTTTGTGGCGCTTCCTTTTCTTACCGCAGGGCATGTTCCTGTTCTTCTAGTTTATTCCTCAATCCTTCGAGCGCCCGGTCGGTGGCCTGGAGGGCCTCCGCATCGGTCGTTCGTTCACGATACGTTTCAAAGGCGGTGATGGCGGCAGTGGTGCTGTCCATCATCGCGTAACTCTGCCCCAATAGCGACCAGGCCTCCGGGAACTTCCCTTCCTTGTCCAGTTCCACCACCTGGCGGAACCGGCCCACGGCCTTGTCCACTTGCCCGCTTTGGAGACTGAAGAGGCCCAGGTGCCAGTGCACTTCGGCTTCCTCCGGATGTTCCTCGGCCAATTGCCGCAGGATCATGATCCCCTGCATGGGCTGGGTGCCGTTCACCAAGGCGATCGCTTCGTCCAGCTTCACCCGCAAGGGCGAAACCTCAGCGGCTTTCGCGTTCTCGCCGGTCTTCGGCGTACGGGGCAGCAACATCAAAAGAACGACCACCACCACAGCACCGGCGATAGCCAGCCACTGGGGTTTCCCCAAATTCCTCATCCCTGCTTCACGCGGTTCTTCACCTTGTCGATGAAGACGTCCGCGGGCTTGAAGGAAGGCACGTCATGGGCGGGGATCACGATGGTGGTGTTCTGGGAGAGGATACGGCCGGTCTTCTGGGCGCGGTGTTTCACCACGAAGCTGCCGAAGCCCCGCAGATGGACATCCTCGCCTTTCTCCAGGCTGTTCTTCACCTCTTCCATGAAAGCCTCGATGGTCACCAAAACGGCGTTCCGCTCCACGCCCGTCCTCTTTGCCAAAATGCTGACCAGTTCTGCCTTCGTCATCCCGTACCTTGTTTGGGGCCGCGAAGATAGCGTTCCAAATGGAACCCGCAATGCATCTTTGTGCCTGTATGTCAAGCCTTTCATGGTTCAGCGCGGCCCTGGCCCCGTGGTACGCGACCCACAAGCGCGATCTACCCTGGCGCCGCACAAAGGACCCCTACCGGATCTGGTTGAGCGAAGTGATCCTGCAACAAACGCGGGTGGACCAGGGGCTTCCCTACTACCTGCGGTTCATTGCGCGCTTCCCGGATGTCCGCTCGCTGGCCGGAGCGGAGGAGGATCAGGTGCTGCGGCTATGGCAAGGGCTCGGCTACTACAGCCGGGCGCGTAACCTCTTGCTCGCGGCCCAACAGGTGCAAGAGCAGCACGGGGGAAAGTTCCCTGCGGGCTTCGATGGTTTGCGCGGGCTTCGCGGCATCGGTGACTACACCGCTGCGGCCATTGCCAGCATCGCTTTCGGGGAACAGCAGGCGGTGGTGGACGGGAACGTGTACCGCGTGCTGGCGCGCGTGTTCGGCGTCCGCACGCCCGTGGACAGCAGCGCGGGCGCGAAAGAGTTCCGGGCCCTGGCGAACACCCTGATCCCGGCTAAAAAGCCCGGGGACCACAACCAGGCGGTGATGGAATTGGGGGCCACGGTCTGCCTGCCCCGGGAGCCCCGCTGCCCGGACTGTCCGCTGGCCGCGAAGTGCATCGCCCGGCGGGAGGACCGCATCGCGGAACTGCCGGTGAAACAGGGGCGCACCAGGATCCGCGGCCGGCATTTCAACTACCTCTTGCTGGATCGGAAAGGCGGTGCCATGCTCCGCAAGCGCGCCGGCAAGGATATCTGGCAGGGACTGTACGAGCCCCCGCTCCATGAAAGCGATCGCGCACTTACGCGCACGGCCTTGCTGAAGCACCTGAACACGGAATATGGCGGCCCATGGAAAGTGGTGCGCACGGAAAACCCGGTCACGCACCCTCTCTCCCACCAGCGCCTGCACATCACCTTCTGGCACGTGGCGGCCCCGGCCGGTTACCGCAAGCCGACGGATTGGAAATGGGTGCCTTGGACCCGGCTTGACGCGCACCCCCTGCCCCGGCCGGTGGAGCGCTACTTCGAGCGGACCCTGTGAACAACTTGGCGCGGAAGATGCGCGGGTCCCGGCGCTACCTTTGGGCAGCTATCCATACCCACCATGAGCGGAGTGAACAAAGTGATCCTGATCGGCAACCTGGGTGCCGACCCCGAAGTACGGCATCTGCAGAACGGCGCCACGGTCGCCAATTTCCGCATCGCCACCAGCGAGACCTATAAAGACAAGAACACCGGCGAGAAGCGCGAGCAGACCGAGTGGCACAACATCGTGGCCTGGCGCGGCCTGGGCGAGATCACGGAGAAATACCTGCGCAAAGGGAGCAAGGTGTATGTGGAAGGCAAATTGCGCACCCGCACCTGGCAGGACCGCGACGGCAACAACAAGTACACCACTGAGGTGCATGCGGAGGAGATGACCTTGCTGGACCGTCCTACCGGCGAGCCGCGCCCTGAACTGCAAAGCGCACCGGCTGGCCAGGCAGGTTCCGCGCCGCGTCGCGCGGAAGCGGCCACCACCTCCGCACCTTCCGGCAGTGGGCCGGAAGAAATGGACGATCTACCCTTCTGAGCGGAGGCATTCGTTGGCCCCTGAGGGATGGAGCCGCCGTCGATGACCCTGATCCTTATTATGGTCGGCTCCCTGGAGCCCATCACCATGGTGGCCCTGGCGGTGATCGCCCTGCTGCTGGTGGGATCCGCGGCGATGTCGGCCAGCGAGGTGGCCTTGTTCAGCCTGAGCCCGACCCAGCTGCGCGATCTGCGCGAACGGGGTGGGACCCGGGGGGGGCGGGTGATCGAGCTGCTCAGCAGGCCGCGCCGCTTGCTGGCCACGATCGTGATCGCGAACAATTTGCTGAACCTCACCATCGTGGTGCTGAGCACCTTGGTACTGGAAGAGGTGGTCCAGAGCGCGGGTGTACCCGTTTACCTGGTCTTCGCGCTGCAGGTGCTCGTAGTGGCCTTCGTGATCGTGCTGGTCGGCGAGGTGCTGCCCAAGATCTACGCGGCACGCCATGCGATGCGTGTGGCCCAGAACATGGCTCCTGTGCTCAGCGTGTTGCGCATCACACTCACGCCGGTGAACGAACTTCTGGTCCGCAGCACCTCCTTTTTGGAGAAGCGCTTGCGCCCGCGTTCGAACCATACGCTATCAGTGGACAGCCTCGGCCATGCCTTGGAGCTGACCCATGACGCCAGCACCACCGCCGAGGAACAGCGGATACTGAAGGGCATTGTGAAGTTCGGCCGGGTGGAAGTACGGCAAGTGATGCGCCCGCGCACCAACATGATCGCGTTCGACAAGGACCTGAGCTTCGCCGAGCTGCTCTCCGCGATCGTGGAAAGCGGGTTCTCCCGCGTGCCGGTCTACGAGGAGACCCTGGACCGGGTGATCGGCATACTGCACATCAAGGACGTGCTGCCCCATATCGACCAGCAGGACCTGAACTGGCACCTCAAATTGCGCGAGCCCTATTACGTGCCGGAGACAAAGAAGCTGGACGATCTGCTGCAAGAGTTCCAGAAGAAGAAGGTACACCTGGCCATCGTGGTGGACGAATACGGAGGCACCTCCGGCTTGATCACCCTGGAGGATGTGATCGAGGAGATCGTGGGCGACATCACCGATGAGTTCGATGATGAGGACCTGGTCTACAGCAAGCTGGACGACCACACCTGGGTGTTCGAGGGAAGGACGCCCTTGAACGATATGTACCGCATCATGGGGATCGACGGGGAGGTGTTCGAGGAGCACAAAGGAGATAGCGGCACGATCGGCGGGTTCGTGCTGGAACTCACCGGCCGGATCCCGAAGAAAGGCGAACGGGCCACCTTGCGGAACTTCACCTTCGCGGTGGAATCCTCGGACAACAAACGCGTGCGGCGGGTGAAGATCATGGTGAACGATGAGGGCCGTGGCTGACCTACGTCTTGGGCTCTGCGCGTTGCTGCTCTCCAGTTGCGGCGGCGATGCGATACCCAAGCCGCGCGGGTACTTCCGGATCGATCTGCCAACGAAGGCCTATGTGCCTTACCGATCCGCCTGTTTCAGCGCGGAGATCCCGTCCTTCACGCGGTTCGTTCCCCGTGCCATGGAGGGTCAGAAGTGCTGGGGCGACCTGGATTATGGCCCGTACCGTGCGCAAGTACACTTGACCTACCGCAGTGTGGTCGGCGACCTCGGACAACTGATCGAGGATGCCCACGATTTCAGAGCGAAGCATGAGAGCAAGGCGGTGCGGATACGCTCGGAGCGCATATTGAACGACAGCGCACGGGTGTACGGCACCTACTTCGATGTGGAGGGCAATGTGGCCAGTCCGCTGGTGTTCTACCTCACGGACAGCACTTCGAACTTCCTGTACGGTTCGCTCTACTTCCGCACGCGGCCCAATGCCGATTCACTGGCGCCGATCACCGATCGGATCCGGGAGGACATGCGCCACTTCGCGCGCACGCTCCGTTGGAACGATGGTCCCGGTTCTGTGCAGCAGGCTCAGGATCACCGTTAGCAGCAGGAGCGCACCGAGCTGGTGGAGCACACCGAGCACCAGGTCCACCTGCGTAAGCACGGTGAACACCCCAAGTAGGAACTGGAGCACGACCGCCCCGATCAACCAAGAGGCCAGCGCCACCGCAGCGCGCAGGAAACGTAGCGCATAGACCACACAGCCTGCGGCCACCAGCCAGGCCAGGTTGCGGTGCACGAACTGAACACCATCGCGATGGTCCGCGAGATCGTGGAGCCAGTTGCCGGTGGCGCGCACGTTCTCCGGCATGAACTCACCGTTCATGAGCGGCCAGGTGTTGTACATGTGCCCCGCATCGAGCCCGGCAGTGAAGGCACCGTACACGATCTGGAGCACGAGCAAAGCGAGCAGCACCCTTACCCAACGCCCTGCCGGCGTCCCGTCCGATCCCCAACGCCTGCGCCCGTCCCGAAGATCGAACACGGTCCAAAGCACCAGCCCGAAAACGGAGAAGGCGGCCACCAGATGGATGGCCAGGCGGAAGTGGCTCACATCCGGGTTCCTCTCCAAGCCGCTGGCCACCATGAACCAGCCCAGGGCGCCTACGAGTCCACCGCCCACCAGGATCCAGATCGAGCGCGTCATCAGCCATCCTTCCAGGAGGCCGCGCCGCCAGAACACGGCGAAAGGGATCGCGAAGACCAGGCTCATCAACCGACCCCAATTGCGGTGCAGATACTCCCAGAAGAAGATCCGCTTGAACCCGGCGAGGTCCATGCCCTCGTTCTTCAGGGTGTATTCCGGGATCCGTTTGTATTTAGTGAAGGCCTCTTGCCATGCCGCTTCGTCCATCGGTGGCAGCGCCCCCATGATCGGCTTCCACTCCGTGATACTGAGCCCGCTATCCGTGAGCCGCGTGATGCCACCGATCACCACCATGCATGCGATCAGCACACAGCCGGTGATCAGCCAGGTGATCACTGGTCTTCGGTCCTTCGCATGCTGCATCGAGGGTCAAAATTACCCGGCCGGCCGGGCAATAGGCAGTGCCACGCGAACGAAAAAGGGGCCGAAGCCCCTTTCACCTTTTCAGCATATGGGGTTCAAGCACCCAACAAGCGGGACAACACCCGCAGCAAGCTCGGCATCACCAAGGCAGGAAGAGCGGCGCTCACACTGCGGGCGGCCCCTTCCACTTCCGCCGCTTTCTCGTCCTTTTTCTCCTCCTGGACGGGCGCATCGCCAACCACCTGCTTGGTGATGTTCACGGCCATCAC
The DNA here is from genome assembly GCA_017987895.1 of Flavobacteriales bacterium. GTDB lineage: Bacteria > Bacteroidota > Bacteroidia > Flavobacteriales_F > PHOS-HE28 > PHOS-HE28. Next base: position 7,937 of record JAGNSU010000110.1, read on the forward strand.
CTTGTACTGGCCGTCATGGATCTTTTGGACGGCCTCGACCAGTTGGGCGTCGTTCACTTGAGCGGGATCGAAGGTGACGATGGCATGGTCCACGGCCTCACCCTCCTCGAACTTGATCTCGGTACCCACCACGCCTGGCAGTGCCGCCAGCGCCTTCTTGATCGACCCGCCGCACATCATTTCGCAACTCATACCCTCCACGCTCAGGTCCGCGAAGGTGACCGGGGTTCCAGAGGTGATCGCCACCTCGCTCACCGTGCGCGCGACGCCCGCGACAGCAGCGGCCGAACCGGCATCGGACGTCGGGGCTTGGGAACAGGCGAAGACCCCGGCAAGGGCGGTGGAGAGGAAGAGGGCGCGGGTATCCATGGGATCGGGCGTTGGGTATGGATGGGACGCTTGAGGGAACGGAATTGTTACAAAAGTAGTGTGGGCGGACTGAACTAATGATGCAGGACCCGCCGGAATACCTTCGCTGCGGATGAACACGGCACGCCAGGGCCCCGATCGCGTTGCTTGGGGCCTGTTGCTGCTGCTGGCGCTGATCTGGGGCAGCTCCTTCATCCTTATGAAGCGGGGCCTCTTCCACGAAGGGGTGCCCGTGCTCGGGCCCTTCCAAATGGCGTCCGCCCGGTTGGCGATCGCCTGGGCCGCATTGGCCCCCCTGCTCTTCCGGTACGCGCCGTTGCTGCGCCAGCACTGGCTCCCGTTACTGGCCACCGGAGTGTTGGGGAACGGGATCCCCGCCTTCCTCTTCGCAGCGGCCCAAACGCATATCGACAGCGCCTTGAGCGGCATGTTGAACAGCCTAACCCCACTGTTCACCATGCTGGTGGGGGCCCTCTTCTTCGGCACCCGAATGCGCGGTTGGCACATTGCCGGGATCCTGGTGGGTCTCTGCGGGGCTGTCGGGCTCATCGCCATGAAGACCGCGGACGGGCTTCCCACTTGGTCGGGTTACGCCGTGCTCCCCGTGCTGGGCACCGTATGCTACGGCTGTAGCGCCAACATCGTGAAGCGGCACCTCTACATGTTGCCCTCAGCGGCCACGGCCTGTCTTGCGCTTTCGTTCGTGGGTCCGATCGGGCTGGCGGGCGCTTTCGGGGATGGACTTCCACAGACCCTCGATACGCACCCGCACGCCTGGACCTCGCTCGGATACGTCGCCCTCCTGGCCGTTATGAGTTCCGCACTGTCCCTGGTGCTCTGGAACGCACTACTGAAACGCACCTCCGCGGTTTGGGCCAGCAGCGTTACCTACCTGATGCCCGTGGTCGCGATCGGCTGGGGTCTGCTGGATGGGGAGGTGCTGAGCGTTACACAAATGCTGATGATCGGTGTGGTGCTGGGTGGGGTATACATGGTGAACCGCGCCGAGCGCGTGGTATGACCATACCGCTCTAGTGGCCGCAATAGAAGCTCAGTGACCATTACCATCTTTGCCGCATGTACGAAGGCAAGAAGGTGATCGTGGTGCTGCCCGCCTATCGCGCGGCCCTGACCCTGCAGCAGACCTATGCGGAGATCCCCTTCCCCTTGGTGGATGAGGTGGTGCTGGTGGACGACAAGAGTCCGGACAACACCGTGGACGTCGCACACACGCTGGGGATCAAGCACATCGTAGTACACCAGGTGAACCGCGGTTATGGTGGCAACCAGAAGAGCTGCTACGACAAGGCGCTGGAACTCGGCGGCGACATCATTGTGATGCTCCACCCGGACTACCAGTACACGCCCAAGCTGCTGGTGAGCATGATCGCCTTGATCGGCAACGAGGTCTACCCGGTCGTCTTCGGCTCGCGGATCCTCGGGAAAGGTGCGCTCCGTGGCGGCATGCCGCTCTACAAGTACATCTTCAATCGCATGCTCACCCTCACGCAGAATGTGCTGATGGGCCAGAAGCTCAGCGAGTACCACACCGGCTATCGCGCGTACGCGGGCCATGTGTTGCGCAGCATCGATTACAACCGGCTATCGGACGACTTCGTGTTCGACAACCAGATCGTGGGGCAGATCTTCTGGAAGGGGTATGAGGTGGCGGAGATCACCTGCCCCACGAAGTACTTCGACGAGGCCAGTAGCATCAACTTCAGCCGGAGCATGACCTATGGCTTCGGGGTGCTGAACGTGAGCTTCCGCTACTTCCTCGCGCGTACCGGCATCCTGGGCTGGCCACTGCTGGGAAAACGATAAGTCATGCTTTCGCTGGGCAAAGCGCGGATCCAACTGCTCATCGCGCTGGGCGCCTTGCTCCTTTTCGTGCCCGGCCTCGGTGCCGTCCATCTCTTCGATTGGGACGAGATCAACTTCGCCGAGATCGCGCGCGAGATGGTGGTGAGCGGGGACTGGTCGCGCCCTACCATGGGTTTCGAACCCTTCCATGAGAAGCCACCGCTTTTCATGTGGATGCAGGCGGCGTGCATGAGCGCTTTCGGCATCGGCGAGTTCGCCGCCCGGCTACCCAACGCCTTGTGTGGTGCGCTGACATTGGTGGTGCTGTTCCGAATCGGGTCCCGGGAGCGTGATCCGA
>JAGNSU010000236.1 GCA_017987895.1 Flavobacteriales bacterium
TGGCGATGCCTTGACCGGCGATATCCGGCGCGCTCCCATGGATCGCTTCGAACATGCTGATGCGATCGCCGATGTTGGCGCTGCCAGCCATGCCCACACTACCCGTGAGCTCCGCCGTCACATCACTAATGATGTCGCCGTAGAGGTTGAGCGTGACGATCACATCGTAGCGATCCGGCTGGGTGGCCACCCGCGCCGTACCGATGTCGATGATCTGGACCTCCTGCTGGATGCCGGGATATTCCTTGCCTACGCGACGGAACATATCGGCGAACATTCCATCGGTGACCTTCATGATGTTGTCCTTCACCAGGCAGGTCAATTTCTTCCGGCCGTTGATGTGCGCATACTCGAAAGCGTAGCGGATGATCTTCTCCGTACCGGGAAGACTGAGGACCTTAAGGCATTGGAACACATCGGTGGTCTGCCGATGCTCGATCCCTGCGTACAGGTCCTCTTCATTCTCGCGCACCACAACCACATCCATCTCCGGATGCATGGTTTTCACAAAGGGGTGATAACTGCGGCACGGACGCACGTTGGCAAAGAGCCCAAGCGTTTTCCGAATGGTGACGTTGAGGCTCTTGTAGCCACTGCCCTGCGGCGTGGTGATGGGTCCTTTCAGGAACACGGGGTTCTTGCGCAGGATGTCCCAGGCTTCCGCCGGGATACCGCTGCTGTTGCCATGGAGGTAGACCTTCTCCCCGACTTCGATGTGTTCATAGGTCACGCCGCATTGCGCAGCATCCAGGATACGGAGCACAGCATCGGTGATCTCTGGCCCGATGCCATCGCCAGCAGCGACGGTGATGGTGTGGTTCATTTGCGTTTGGGGGTTGCTGAGGATGATGTGAGGTAGCGATCGGCGAGGTCGATGAGGAACGCGGCGAGTTGCTTGCGGTCCTTTCTCTCGCTCAGCTCTGTCAAGGCGGGCAGGTGCTGCATGGCGAACTCCAGCGAGTGCGCCATTTCCACCAGTGTCGTTGCGAACGAACGCGGGCTCTTCATGCGCGGGGAGCACGCTTTCAGTTCCTTGGCCACATGCGCGCACAAGTCCTTGTAGGGTTTGAAGAGCTTGAGCTGGTTGTCCGAGTCCACGTTCTTGTGCAGGAAGGACTTCGAGCCTTCGCGGATCACCAACTGGCGCAACGTGGCCGGATCGAGCTGCGCGGCCAAGGCGTCCCTTGGCCAGATCCCGCACAGGGCTTTGATGTCTCCATGCAATCGGGCACGTGGATCCTTCAGCGAACGCCCTTCCTGTTCACAATGCGTTTGCAACCACAACCAGTAGAGCTGGAAGTAGTACTGCAGCAACCTCTGCTTGTTCGCGAAGTAGTGGTAAACGGTGACCTCCGTTGACCCCAAGCTCTCTGCTAGCTTCTTGAAGGTGAAGGACTCCAGGCCCAGCTCGAGCATTAGGCCAAGGCCCTCGGTAAGGATGCGTGCGCCCATGGGGCTGCCGGTATCGCGCAGGCTGAGCGTGGGGTCCGGGATCAGGTGGTAGCGTGTCATTCGGGGTGCAATATAGTAATACTATGGTTCGTTCGTGTATTACTACATTTGGCCCCAACATGATCCACATCACGTTCCAGACCCGCACCATCGCCGCCGCCGAAAAGCTCGCCGCGTACCTGATGGAACAGCACCTCCTGTTGTTCCCCACCATCGATACGGACCACGAGGAGCTGAAATGGGAGAACGGCCAACTGTACCGCGAAAGCCAGTTGCTGCTGCAAGGCATGACCAAAGGCCTGCTCTATCGCGAGGTGGAGCGCGCCGCCTACGAACTCCTCGGCACCGACCTGGTGCGGCTACATGCTGTGCCGGTAACGCATTTGGACCCGCACGCGCAGAAGACCTTGCTCGACCAGACCGCCAAAGTGTGAAAGCACGCGCCATGAGAACGCCGAACCTCCGAATACTGCTCACCGCCCTACTGGCGCTCGCTGTGACTGCGGTGCATGCACAAACGAACAACCGGCTGGATGCTGTGCAGTTGATCCAGCAGGGTGATGCGCAATTGCGTTTCGGCAACAGCGAACTGGCGCTGCAACACTACACCAATGCGATCCAGAAGGACATAGCGTTCGCGGACGCCTACATGAAGCGTGCGATGTTGCTGAGCCGACTAGGTCAGAACACCCAAGCACTCGCTGATATGGATCGTGCGCTGGAACTGAACCCGTACAGCGAGTACATCTTCGACCGGCGCGCCAAGGTGAAATTCCTACTGAACGACATCAAGGGTGCGGAAGATGACCTGGCCCGGGCCGTGGCCCTGAAGCCATACGACGATCTTCTGCGCGAGAGCCGTGTGGACGCGCTACTCGTCATGGGGAAGATCGAAGAGGCCGTTAGGGAACTGGATTCCCTGCTGTTGATGCACCCGGAGGATGTGCTCCTGATCCTGAAGAAAGGCACGGCACGCCTGCTAATGGACGACGGTCCCGGTGCCCTGGTGATCTTCGATAAGGCGGTTGAGGTCGCACCGCGTTTGGCGATCGTACACGACTTGCGCGGTGTAGCGCTGATGCGCCTTCAGCGGTGGAACGATGCGCTTGTGGCCTTGGATAGGGCGATAGCACTGGACCGCAACTTCGATCTGGCGCTGTACAACCGAGGACTTGTTCATGCGCAGCTGGGGAATATGGCACAAGCGCGAGCGGACATGGATGCAGCGCTCGAACTCTCGCATGACCAACCGCACATCTTCTTCCAACGCGCCCTTGTCCGCAAGCGCGACGGCGACCTTGCCGGTGCGCGGGACGACTACGACCGTGCGCTGGAACTTGCTCCGGACTACCTCGAAGCGCAATACAACCGGGCCT
>JAGNSU010000111.1 GCA_017987895.1 Flavobacteriales bacterium
AGATCATTCCGATCGGGCTGATTGTTGCCGAACTTGGGCACCTGCTGGATCTAGCGCATACTCTTCCACCTATCCATGTCGAAACGCATCACCCGCTGGATCTGGATCCCCGTCGTGCTCCTGGTCCTTGTGGCGGGTGGTTACTTCGGTAGCCGCTTACTGGAGCGGACGGTGCTCAAGCGTAGCGAACGCATCCTCACTGGTATCGGCGGACCGGGGAGCACTATCCGGGTCGGGCAGGTGGATATCGATCTTTGGGCAGGGGACCTGCGCTGGTCCGACCTACTGATCGAAAGCCCCCCCGGCGAACCGGACAGCACTGAGGCGACCCGCATGAACGGTCGGGTGGACGGGATCTCCGTGCATGGCTTGTCGCTCTGGCGGTTGCTCGTGGCACGCACCCTTTCCATACGCTCCATCACGATCGTTCGTCCGGATATCGAGGTGATCATGTCCAGTGACACCACTGCGAAGGCACCTGATCGCGCGAAGGCATTGACGATCTCTTCCCTCCGGGCAGAGAGCGTTGTACTGGAGGGTGCCGTGTTCCGGATGCGATGGACCGGGGCGGACAGTACGACCATCTCGGCGGAGCGCCTTGATCTCGATGTGACCGATGTGCGTTGCGAATGGCCGCAGGACCGCCCCTTCGCATTGCGTTACGCGAATGCCCAGGGGAAGCTCGCTGGTATCGCCGCAGCGCTACCCCCTCTTTATGACTTCCGCATCGCGAGCATTGAACTGGCCGAGGAGGGAAGGACATTGCGTATCCTGAACGCGGAAGTGGAACCGCGAAAGGGCCAGCAGTCCTATGATCGGGTGACCCACTTCGAGGTCGATCTATTCGATGCGAGCATGGACACCGCTACGATGACCGGGCTGGACCTGATGGGCCTGTTCAACGAGAACACCTTGAGCGCGACCACTCTGCGCATTGCCGGGGTGGAACTGGATGTTTCCCGGGACCGGACCATGCCGGACGCCCCGTACAAGTACAAGCCGCTGCTATCACGTCTCTTGCGCGAATTGCCGATCGCCATGTGTATGGATAGCGTGGTGGTGGATCGGTGGAACGTGGGCTATCACGAAAAAGGCGCGCTCACGCCCGACTTTGGCGATCTGGTCTTCAATGACCTTGGGGGAACGATCACCGGACTATGCACCTCGGAAGCCGGGAGCCGTGACACCTTGGAGGTGAAGGCCACGGCAAGGCTCTACGACCGCACCCGGATGAGCATGCAAGTGCGCATGGTGATCGCCGACAGCAGCGACCGGTTCACGGCCCATGCGTTGATCGGCGGATTGCCCATCAGCGGGTTCAACCGGCTCACGGCCGATCTGATGCGTGTTCGCGCAAGAGGAGGTACCATCGGCGGGATCGAAGTGACCATGACGGCGAACGATGATCGCGCGACCGGACGCGTGGATATGGAGTACGATGGGTTGGAGCTCGAACTCCTCAAAGAGGACGGGTCCGGCGAGAAGAGGCGCTTCATGTCCGGTCTTGTGAACACGGTCGTGCGTTCGCACAACCTCCGCTCGGACCCCGATTTCCAGCATGGCGACTTCACCATCCTCCGGCGCAAGGACCGCTTCGTCTTCAACTACCTGTGGGCCGGACTGCGCGAAGGAATGATCATATCGGTATTGCCTGGTGCGGTGGAGAGCGTGCGGCAAATGGACAAGGCGGCAAAGAGGAAATAGCGGCGGTCGACGACCGTACGCGGATCAATAGGACACCACGTTCGGGCGGTCGTAGGCGAACCCGCGCGCGCCCAAAGCGAAACTGACGGACGGGTTCAGTTGGAACACATTGCGGCGGCCATCCGGTAGCACCGGATAGTAGCCCACGGTGATCTCGAAGGTCTTGGTCAGAAGATTCTCGTTACGGACGAGCAGGCCCAGCGAGAACGCACTATGGATGCGCCCGGAGAAGACCGCGTCGCTTTCATTGCCCAGGTCGCCGAAACCGATGAACATCACCGGTGCGATCCGGAACCCCAATAAGTTGTAGGGCGCATAAGCGACGGTCTCGAAGTTGAGCAGCAGCTTGTAGGTCCCGATGAGTGTGTCCCCGCTCAAGCCGTAGAGTTCAGAGCCGCCGTACGTCAGATACGAGTACACCGGTTTGCTGAAGCCGAAGGTGGATCGCGCGCGGACGAATTGGCGGAAATGCCAGCGACCAAGGTCCGCGATATTGCTGAAGTAGGTGAGTTCGCCGCGCAGCGTGCCATCCACCGCCTTACTTTCCTGGAAGAAGGTGCCGTAGCCCAGGGAGCCGGACAGGTAACCGAAGTGTTCCGTGTTCGCTCCACCCGAGAACTCAATACCCACATAGGGCATGGTGGTCATCAACTCCCGCTTCAGAGCACCTCCGCTCACGGCGAGTAGCAATCCCTCCGGCACGTCCTCAGTGGCACCGAATCGGTACAGGTAACGCTCCCGGTAGTACTGTCGCATGCTCAACCCGACGCTCGTCAGGTAGAGCGAGGTATTGCCGTAGACGCGGTAGGTGTCCAGTTCGGGCGAGGGGCGGTCCGCGTAGCGCGTCTGCGCGTATCGGACACCCAGGACCAGGTTCGTGCTGCGGCTGGCGACGCTCCGCCCGTCACCCAAGGTGAATCCGCGCGCAAGCCAGGTGTCCAAGGCGATCGGGGCAATGAGTTGGTCAATTGTATTCCCGGTCCCAGGATCCACATAAGGGGCACGCGTCCACGTCTTCCCCAGATAGACGCCACCGGCCCATCGGGTCAGTGCGGAATAGAATCCGCGGTCGAGGCTGAAGGCCGCGCGATCCACTTCCGAGGAAGTGGAGTACGATAGCGTCGATCGGATGTAGGAGCGCTTGATGTTGTATATGGCGTGCGTGCCCTCCAGTTCCACTTCGGGGGAATTGGACACGAAGGCGACGCGTTGTGCCAACTGATGTCCCCACCCCAGGAAGTTCAGATCGCGCAGGGTCACGCTACCCGAGGAGAGGTCCGCTTCTCCGGATACATCGATGTTCCACTTGTCATGCACCAGTACGAAAACATCCACACTGTCCCGCGTGCCGCGGATAGGCAATACCCGTACGGTGGCGTCGTTCACCATGGGCGAAGCGCGCAGCACCCGTTCCGATTCGCTTATCCGCAAGGGGTCCAATGTGTCCAGCGGATGGACCAACAGGAGCCCACGGACCACATTGGCACGCGTTCGTCGATGCAGGCTGTTCCCTGCGCGTTGGATCAAGTTGGTAGGGCTCTGTGCGGTGTCCAGAACGGAGTATCCGAAGGGATCCAACACATGGACATCGATCCTGCGCACCACCTTGCCTTTGTGTTTGAGGTTCGGGTCCACCCGCCGTTGGGGCAGTTCCTTGGCAACGGGTTCTTCGTCCGATACCGGCGTCACGAATATGGCATCGTAGATCCATCTCGTCACTTTACGCTTCTCCGCGTAGCGCTCGATGTTCCGATAGATCTTGATCGAGTCGGTCTGTGCTACCGCGCTTAGGATCGGGAACAGGAACAGGAACAGCACCGATCCACGCAGGGATCCTTCGCGGATCGCTCGCGCTAGGTCGGGCGCTGCCTGCGGCTGGATCATGGCTCCACGTTGATCGGCACGTCGAGCTTTTTCCTGAACCAGCGGATGCCCCGATCGGCCACATGTACCTTTCGGTTGAACCGCTTTACGAGATTGAGCCGGATATTGCCCACGTTCCAGCGGAAACTCTCCTGGCTCGTCAGGAGATAGCCTATGTTCTCCTGATTGAAGGAGAGAGCGATGTTGATCGTACGGCTGTTGTACCCGCCGCTCGCACGCACCTGTGCATGCCATCCGGGCCCCGCGTCGGTCTGTACCGCATCGTTCCCCGGACCGTCTGAAGTGATGTTCTGGATGCTCAGCCCGGCTCCGACCGCAGCGGAAGCGGTGAGGAACCAATGCTCCTTCAGTACGAACGTATAGGCGTAGCCAGCCATTGGTCCTACATCGAAGAAGGTGCCCCGTCGCATGCGTGCGTGCCTATCGAAGCCCGTGCTCAAGGCACTGGGTACCAAAGCGGAGTCCGCCCGAACGTTGTAGTAGGTGACGTAGCCACCAATAAGCACCGAACCCTGGCTCTTTCGCTGCCAGGCATCCTGGCTGAACGCGGCCCGGTAGCTGAACCGCCGCTGGTTGAGGATCCGTAGCGCGCTGCCGCCAAGATTGAATTGAACGAGGTCCGCCCGATAGGGTCGTTCAGTATCCTGCACCCAGCCCACTTGGTCCAAGGTGTGGGAGGAGAGGTAGTAGCCGCCGAAGATCTGCAGGAACAAATTGGCGGCCCAGCGCTGCGTATGCACGTTCGCTTGTGCGTCGAGGTACTGCGTCTTTCCACGCACCGCCTGGTCGTTGTTCACGAAAGGGATCCCGAAACCGATGTTCAGGGTGAGCGAACGATAGCTCGCCCCGATCCCGATATTGATCTTGTTGTTCGGCCGGTAGACCAGATCGGCCGAGGGTCTACTGGCGATGGTGAGCGCATTGTATTTGGTGCTGGAGTAGATGCGAAGTGACAGCAAATGGGAATAGTCCTTGACATACGCTGTATCAAAGGTCTCCAGCCGGGAGCGGTCCTGAGCGGTGCCCGGGACGGTAAGGCAGATGCACGCGACCATGATGTGCAGGGGGGGGAGGTACATCCGGGCGGTCAAAAGGGCGCGATCGATGTAAAGGCGGAAGCAGAGGTAGCGAATAGAGCGCCATAGCCTGAGGATAGCCTGTTGTGGGGGATGGCGTGGCAGCGCAATGGTGGTTGACCAGGCGCAAGTGACGGCATGGGGCATTTCCTCCACACCGGGACCGGCTCTTCGGGAAGCACCCCCTGGCCACGGATCGGGTGCATCGACGTCGGAAGTGGCTACTTCAGAAAGCCACCATCCACTACCAACAACTTTACAGGGCCGATCGTGCGGGAGCGATGTGAGCTCAAGCCATCGGAAACCGCGTAGGACGTGCCAGCCTTCATCACAGTGGTCGCTCCGTCCTGCAGTTCGATGATCAACTCGCCTTCGAGCACGAACACCAAATGCCCCAGTTCGCACCAATGGTCCGCCAGATAATTCGCGGAGTATTCGATCATTCGGATGCGCAGCGCGCCGAACTGCTGGCTACGCATCGTTGCGGTCCCCGTGGTGCCGTCCACCACGGTGGACGGGACGTGGTCCCAGTTCGTGATGGTAAAAGGAATGATCGTTCTCATGGTAGGATGTGCCGGGCGAACGCGATCACATGGCCGTCCGGATCCGCGAAGTAGACCACGCGGTGCCCCCAGCTGCGATCCGCCGCAGGGCCGATCATTCGCATGCCCGCGGCCACCGCACGTTCAGAGAGCGGATCGAGGTCGTCCACCAGCAGGTAGATCTCGCAGCGCGGTATGCCGCCTCCCTCCGAGGGATGCGGCAGTGCGGGGGTGATGATCTTGGCGATGCCTTCCTCCGGCATCAGCCCGAGCTTGCAACCACCCAGGTCGAACTCGGTCATTCCCGGAACATCGAGCACTGGGTCGAGGTCCAACAGCACAGCGTACAGGTCGCGGCTACGCTGCTGATCGCTTACGTACAGTATGAACTCCGTCTTCATGGGCGTGGGTCACGGTGTGGTCTCCAATTTCACGATCCTGGGTGGCTCGTCGTCCCCATCGGCATGGAGGTACGTGGCACGCACCAGCATCCCGTCCTTCAATGGTATTGTAGGGGTTTTGCCGTTGTGGAACCCCGCTTGCCCGACGTCCTGATAGTAGCCGAACCAGATGCTATCCCCGACATAGAAGCGCTCATAAACGTGGTACTCACGCTTGTCAGTGCGTGCTGTTCTTACGCGTTCGGTACCCCAGCTCTGGATCGGTCCTTCGACCACTTGGGCTGCGCCGTTGGTGATGGCTTCTTTGAGCCGCCAGTTGTCCCAGCCCATGAGGCCGATACCGATCACCGCGATCACCATACCGAAGCCGATGAGCACTTTCGGTGTGGTGATCCCGGTCCGCTTCGGCGGATCGATCCGCTTGCGGTCCCTCGCGCGTTGCACGAGCCGCCATATGATACCCAGCAGAACGAAGCCACCGGACAGCCAAACCATTTCGATATCGAACGGCGGCTCTTGGGCGATGTCGTAGATGACGCGGTAGGCCATGAACAGAGGTCATGAACAGAGGTATGGTCCAGATCAGCGCCAAGGGTGGCGCATCGCGCTAAACTACCTCGTGCATGGTTCCGCACCTGGAGCGGTGCGCGTAAGTTTGTCCGGTGCGACCCGCGCTGGCCTACTCTGTTGCCCTGCTGGCGGTGCTTTCGCTCTTCGTTGTGCATTTGGCGTTCGGACCGGTGCGCGTGCCGTTCGGGGCGGTGCTCATGACCCTTACTGGCGGTGAAGCGGGCGATCCGGCCTGGGTGGCGATCGTGCGCGAAGTGCGGTTGCCCGAAGCGTTGGCCGCGCTGCTCGTGGGTGCGGGGCTGGCCACATGCGGCGTGCTGATGCAAACGCTTTTTGCGAACCCTCTGGCGGGACCTTCCGTGCTCGGGGTCACCAGTGGCGCGAGCCTGGGCGTGGCGGTACTGATGCTGGGTAGTGCTTGGTTACCGATCACGGGTGCGGCCTGGCATGGGATGGTGGTCCTTTCGGCGTTCGCGGGTTCGCTCCTCGTGCTCCTTCTGGTGCTGTTGGCGGATAGGCGGGTGGGCGATGGCATCACGTTGCTCATACTCGGTCTCATGGTGGGGTACCTCTGCTCGGCGCTGATCAGCGTATTGGAGCTCGCCGCTGGTGAGACCGCATTACGTGGGTTCGTCCTCTGGGGAATGGGAAGTTTCGCCCGTGTCGGGATGGATGAATTGCCATGGCTGGTGGCACCAATAATGATTTGTCTGTCCTGGTCCGCGTTACAGGCCAAATCGTTGAACGCTCTGCTATTGGGCGAGCGGTATGCGAACAGCCTCGGTGTTGAAGTGGTCGCCTTCCGTCGGAAAGCGATCGTGATCACCGGTCTTCTCGCTGGTGCGTGCACTGCTTTCTGTGGACCGATCGCCTTCATAGGTCTGGCTACTCCACATGTGGCGCGTGGTCTGATGCGCAGTGCCGATCACCGGCATGTGCTCCCGGCCAGCATGCTGCTCGGAGCGGGTTTGTCGCTGGCGTGCGATCTCGTTGTGCGCACCAGTGGACCGTCAATGGGCCTACCGCTCAACGCCGTCACGGCGTTCCTTGGCGTGCCCGTAGTGATCTGGGTGGTGCTGAGCGGACGCCGATGGGCGCGAATGACCACATGATGGGGCCGGCCGTGCGTACCGAAGGGCTTGTTGTAGGTCACGGCCGTCGCGAGCTAACGACACCGTTGGACCTGAGCATCATGCGCGGGCAACTGGTCGCGTTGCTGGGGAACAACGGCATCGGAAAATCCACCTTACTAAGCACCTTGGGTGGATCGATAGCCCCGCTCGCCGGGCGCGTACTGATCGAGGGCCAGGGTCTACATGGAATGTCCGCGCAACAGCGGTCGCGTGCGGTGGCCATGGTGCTTTCGCTCCGCCCGCGCACAGGCTTGCTCAGGGCGAGCGAAGTGGTGGCCATGGGCCGTATGCCGTGGACCGATGCGCTCGGGCGGATGCGCTCGGAGGATGAACGAATTGTGCAGGAGGCTGTCCAGGCGACGGGTATGGACGCGCTCCGCGATCGGGCGTTCGACGAACTGAGCGACGGGGAAGCGCAGAAGGTGATGATCGCACGGGCCCTCGCGCAGCGCACACCCCTGCTGTTGTTGGACGAACCCACGGCCTTTCTGGACATCACGCACCGCGCCCTCGTGATGCGCTTGCTGCGCACCATCGCCCGTGATCGTGGCGTGGCGGTGATCTTCTCCACGCATGATCTGGCGCAAGCGCTGGAGACAGCGGATCACGTCCTTTTGATGCAAGGTGAAGGGAGGATCTGGCAAGGGTCGCCGCAAGAGGCCGTGTCATCTGGTGCGGTGGAACGAGCGTTCCAGAGCGAGGGCCTGCGCTTCGATCCCCGGAGCCTTCGGTTCCTTGCCACTTCCTGAAAACGAACGCCCCGGCCGGTCGGCCAGGGCGTTCGCGGAAGACGTTGCCGATCTATTTCTTCAGTGCGTCACGGATCTCCATCAACAACTTCTCTTCGTTGGTGGGGCCTGGTGCTGGTGGGGCGGGTTCCGCTTTCTTCGCTTTGTTCACAGCCTTCACGACCAGGAAGATCACGAACGCGACCACGATGAAGTTGATCACAGTGGTGATGAACGCCCCATAGGCGATGGCCACTTCGGGCACCGCGGCACTGATCACCGTCCCCGAGGCATCCTTGACCTCGGCCGCTCCGGCCTGCATCACATACTTCATCTGGGTGAAATCCACCCCGCTCGTGATCTTCCCGATCACAGGCATCACCATGCCATCGATGAAACCAGAAACCACTTTACCGAACGCGGCGCCCATAACGAAACCTACCGCGATGTCGATGAGGTTCCCCTTCATCGCGAACTCTTTGAACTCTTTCAGCATGCCCATGGTGGAAGGTGTTTTGGTCCGGCTGTGAAGATAGGTCCGGTCTGCTTTCGGGAACGGACCGCGCACCCAGCACTACTGCCTCAATGCCGCGATCGCTTCGCGCACCGCGGTGGGCACGGGTACTTTGACCCCGTCGCGATAGTCGAACATCACTTGCACACTGGTGCCCTCCGCGATGAGGTCGCCGAGTTCATTGGTGATGGTATAGGCCATGGTGAAGCTCGTCGTACCGATGTGGGTGGCGCCTGTGCGCACCGTGAGGAGCTGCGGCCATTCCACGGGCTTCCGGAAATCGCATGTGGTGCTGGCCAGGATCACCCCGAGACGGTCCTGGTCGAAACTGCGGAGTATGCCGATGCGCTCCAGGTAATGCATGCGCACGGTCTCGAAATAGCGGAAATAGACCACGTTGTTCACATGGCCGAAAAGATCCTGTTCCCCCCATGCCACCGGGACCTGGATCGAGAGCACGAGATGCTCATCAGCCATTGGCCGTGGCCTGGCGGAGCTCCTTCTGGAGCTGCTTGTGCTGTTCGCGCAAGCGTTCCACGTCGCGGCGGGTGCGTTCGGCTTGCTGTTCCAACTCCTTCTTCATCGCCGCACCGCTCGCGCTCTTGAAGTTGAACATGCCCATTTTGTTCTCGAACTGGCGTAGCTCGCTCTCCATCTCCTCGATCTTGCGCTTCACGAACCGGCTCTCGCGCTCGATGCGGTCCTTTCCGTCCGGGGCGCTCTTCAGGTGGTCGACATGGTCCTGGAAGTGGGCCCGACGGCGTTCTTCCCCTTCCATCTTCAATTGCCCGTAGTGCTTGTCCAAGGCGGCCCGATACCTGTCCTGGAGCATATCGAAATGTTTCGGTGATACGCGGCCGCTTTCGAGCCAACGCTTGCTGAAGACCTTCAGCGCGTCCACGTCCGCGTTGCGGTTCTCCGTCAGTGTGAACCCCTCGATCTCCGCCAACAATGCTTCGCGCGCCTTCAGACTATCGGCTTGTTCGGCGTCCAATTTGTCGAAGTGCTGTTTGCGGGCTGCGAAGAAACCATCACAGGCTTCGCGGAACCTGGACCACAGTTTCTGCTCATCGCGGGGCCCTGCCGATCCGGCCTCCTTCCATTGTTGCTGGAGCGTTTTGAGCTTGTCCGCGGTCTGCTTCCATTCGGTGCTGTCCCTCAGGGCGAGGGCCTGGTCGAGCAGGGCCTGTTTGCGTTCGCGCACACCCTTGTACTGGTCTTTGAGCCCATCGAAGAAGGCCTTCTTGCGATCGAAGAAGTTGTTGCACGCCGTGCGGAACTCCTTCCAGATGCGTTCGTTCTCCTTCTTGGTGGCGAAGCCCACGGTCTTCCAGGCGTTCTGCGCTTCCAGCACCTGGTCGGTGAGGGCTTTCCAGTCCTTCAGGCTCACTTCGGCCGCTTGCGCACCGATGGCGTTCACTTTGTCCACGAGGGCCTGCTTGCCCGCGAGATTGGTCTCGTGCTCGGCGCGGCGGGCTTTGTAGTATTCATGGATCCGTTCATAGACCACGCGCGTGGCGTTCCAGAAACGATCGCGGATGGACTCCCATTCCTCCTTCACTACGGCCCCCACCTGATGCCATTTCTCCTGGTATTCCTTCACCAACGCTTCGGCCTCCTTCACGCTGTCCACCCGTTGCACCGCTTCCATATCGGCGATCAGCGCCAGTTTCAGCGCGGTGTTCTTCTTCAGGTCATGGTCGCGCAGTTCCTTGTAGATGCGGATGTGGTAGAAGAAGTCATCGAGCAGATGCGAATAGTCGCGCTGTAGATCGCGGTAGGCCTGCTGTGGAACGGGGCCGA
>JAGNSU010000025.1 GCA_017987895.1 Flavobacteriales bacterium
TCGTGTTCGACATGTGCCAGCCCGACGATCGGGGGCAGTGGATCCGCTACCTCTACCTGCGTCTCGAAGCCGGTGATCCCGCCCCGGTGATCGCTGCCGCCAAGGAGAAATGGAACGCACGTACCACGGATTTCCCCTTCGAGTACCAGTTCCTGGACGAACAACTGGACATGCAGTACGAGGCCCAGGGCCGCCTGGCGAAATTGATCGGCATCTTCTCGTTGCTCGCGGTGTTCATCGCCTGCCTCGGCCTCTTCGCACTCGCCTCATGGACCGCGGAAAAACGCACGCGCGAGATCGGCATCCGCAAGGTGATGGGCGCCGATACGATGCGCATCACCTACCTCGTCACGCGCGATTTCCTGCTGCTGGTCTTCCTAGGTGCATTGGTAGCGATGCCCCTCGCCTGGTTCGGCGTGGGCCGTTGGCTGGAGAACTTCGCGTTCCGCACGGCGATCGAGCCCTTGGTGTTCGTGCTCGCGGCATTGGTGGTATTGATGATCGCCACCTTCACCGTGAGTTTCCGGGCGGTGCGGGCCGCGCAGACCGATCCAGTGCGCGCCTTGCGGCACGAGTGAGCATCACTCTTTCACCACGCGGACGATCGACCGCCTTCCATCGGCGAACTCGGCCTGCAGGAAGTACAGGCCATCGGTCAGGTCCGCAAGGTCGAAGGTGATGCTTCCCTGCGCCTTTTCGATCGAACGCGAGGTGACGACACGTCCGGTGGCATCCAGAACCATAAGCCTTTGTGCAGCGTCGGCGCCGTCGAAGGAGATCACGAGCGATCCCGCCGTCGGATTGGGGCGTGCCGTCATGTCCGCGCAGCCTGCATTCTGGCCGGCACTTATGCCGACCCCATTGTCCGCATTGAACTTCACCAGGAACACATCGTAGTCACCACCTCCATACGTGTTCTGGTGACCGCCGTCGGCGATGGCCGATGGAGAGGCTGTCCTTCCGGTCATATACACCGCATCCATCCCGTCCAAGGCACAGACCCAGGCCTGGTCATCCTGATCACCGCCGTAGTAGGTGGCCCAAAGCCGCGCCCCTGTCGCGTCGAACTTCGCGAGGAAGGCGTCGAACGTTCCACCTCCGTAGGTGTTTTGGTGACCTCCATCCGCGATCCCCTCGAGGGATTGGACCCAGCCGGTGATGTACACATGACCGAAGCTGTCGGCCACGCATGCATAGGCCAGCTCGTTCAAGGTCCCACCATAGTACGTGCTCCATAAGCGCTGTCCATCGCTGTCGAATTTGACGAGGAAGGCATCGCTCACTCCCCCGAAGGTGTTCTGGTGGCCCGCGCTTCCCACACCCGTCGCGGATTGCGTTTGTCCGGCTAGGTAGACATTACCGTTCACATCCGCTGTGCAGGTATGCCCGAACCCACCAGCACTCTCCCCGGCGTAGTATGTGCCCCATTGCCGTACCCCGTTCGCGTCGAACTTCACCAGATAGGCATCACATGCGGGTCCGGGCACGGTGTCGTACCCATTGCTCGCGATGCCTTGGTCCGAGAAGGTCTGCCCGGAGAGGAACACGTTCCCGTCGATATCCGTGGCGCAGCCGACCCCGGTATCGTTATCCCAACCACCGTAGTAAGTACCCCATAGACGCGTTCCATCGCTGTTGAATTTCACGAGGAAGGCATCGTAGCTGCCACCTCCATAGGTGTTCTGGTGGCCACCGGAAGCTATGGCGGTAGGTACAGTGCTGGATTGTGTCGTGGCCGCCAGGCAAATATTCCCGTCATTGTCCACTGCGCATCGGCCGAATTGTTCCGTGGAAGGACCGCCATAGTAGGTCGCCCATTGGAGTTGTCCGTCGCCATCGAATTTCGCGAGATACAGGTCCATGAACCCGCCATGGGTGTCCTGGTGACCGCCCGAAGCGATGCCGGATGTGGACTGGGTCTGGCCGGTGAGATAGACATCGGTGCCATGCACCGCACAGGACCGGCCATCGTCATAGTCGATGCCACCATAGTAGGTCGCCCACAACCGCGTTCCCGTGCTTGTGAACTTCGCCAGAAAGGCATCGAAGATCCCTCCGGCGTAGGTGTTCTGATAACCCCCATCGGCGATCCCGGCAGTGGATCCGCTGGTCCCGGCCAGATACACATTGCCTTCCGTATCCACCGCGCAGGAGGAGAAGAGGTATTCCTCCTCCACATCACCATAGTAGGTGGCCCAGATGCGGTCGGGATCGATGACCAGGGTACGGCTTGGGTCGTAGGCACCCACGGCGAAGCCCAACGAATTGCCATCCAGCACGAAGCGGGTGGGGATCTCCGTGCCATCTTGAAAGCTCATGGGCGCCTTCTCGGTGAAGCGGCCCAGGCGGTTGCCATGGATCAGGTCGCCTCGCGCGTCCACGTGCAGTTCTTCCTGGTGAACGAAGCGCAGGCGTATCTGTCCCGGATCGGCGCCGGGATGTACTACAAAGTCGTACTTCACGCCGTGTTCGGTCGTGCGGACCACCCAGTCGATCCCGGAGTACACATCGTGATAGATCACGCGGTGGTACACTCGCACGTCGAGCGCATCGTGGGTGTAGTAGTGAAGGCGTTCATCGGTCGGGTGTTCGGTGGTGATGGGGGCATGCGGATCGGCGCCGTCCAGCAACACGTCCATCCGGTAGGTTTCGATCCGCCGCTTCTTCTGCGAGGCTTCGATGTCGACAGCGTTCAACGGATCGGGATCCGTGCTCCGGTCCTTCGCCTCGGCATCTTCGATCGCGTGCACACGGGTGAACTGGTACGCGATGCCATTGCCGAGCAGGAAAACGCTGGTTCCGCCCTGGGTAAGCCGATACCGCACAAAGGACGCGGGCCTTCCATCCATGGTGCGCAGCTGTCCTTTGTTCTCTTCGAAACCGGAGCTCGTTGGCCGCTTGTCCGAGCGGAGAGGAGCGCCTTGGGTCGTGTTGGCGACGAACGCCATGGTCAGCACGGCCATCCGGAACGAGAACGTGGGTTTCATGGGCTGCGGTCAGGTTGCGCGCGTAGGCTGCGGTCATGGCAAGATAGCGAGCTGCCTTCTGCGGAACGCTGGGTCCCCGTCCGCGTGCGCGGACGGTGGCTTCGGTTTCCGACGGTTCCTATGTTGACGAAGTGTTGGCCCATAAAGCGCTCGGGCGTGTGAACTTCGAGCCATGGACCCGCGCACGTTCCCCTTGCTCCTTGCCGTGACCTGTACCGCGATCACGGCGAACGCCCAGTATGAAGGCGACAACACCCGCTACCGCACGATCTCCTTCGAGGATCTGCCCGCTGCATTGGCGAAGTCGCCCAAGGCGCTGATCCTCGATGTGCGCACTCCCGGCGAGTACAGTGACACGTCACACTGGGCCAGCCTGAACATCGGGCACCTGAAGGGCGCGAAGAACATAGATCACCGGGAGGTTGGCAAGCGCCTGAGCGAACTTCCGGATCACGACCAACCCATCTACCTCTACTGTTCGCACAGCCAGCGCAGTCGACGGGTGGGCAACATGCTGATCGACAGCGGCTATACGAACGTGATCAACGTGAACGGCGGCATGAGCCGCTACTGGAACGAACTTGACCGCTTGTCCATGATGGACGGCTTGATCGAACGCTCCGCGGGTTATGGGATCATCAACGCGCAACGGCTCTGCGACATGCGTTCATCACGTCCCGTGTTCCTGCTGGACGTACGCGCTGACTCATTGGTCGCGCCGGGGAAGAAGCCGGAGTGGGTAAGCGCGTACGGTGCGGTGAAAGGCGCTACGCACATCCCGATCGAACGGCTCAAGGAAGCCGAACCGCAGCTGCCGCGCGATCGCCCGATCGTGGTGGTGGGTGCCTATACCGCCGATGCGGCCAAAGCGGCAAGTGCACTGGTCGCCCAAGGCTTCAAGGAGGTGCATGTCCTCTTCAACGGGTTGGAAGGCATGATCGACGTAAGCGATGCGCACTGCTCGTGCAAGAAGGACATCTGGAGCAGCGACGCGCCCTATTCCGCCATGGGGCTCGATCGCCTGGATACCGTCGCGCTATTGTCCGGCAAGCAGGTGATGATCGACATCCGACCGAAGGAAGAGTACGATGGAACTGCCAAGGATGCATGGATGAACACGGGCCGCTTCCGCCAGGCGAAGCATATTCCGGCCTCGGAAATTCGCGAGAGGATCGCTTCGAGCGGGATCACCAAGAACACACCGTTGGTGTTGATCGGACGAGGGTTGGACGAAGAGCTATTCAACACCGCTCGGATACTGACGGACCTCGGATACGAAGCGGTGACCATCCTCACCACCGGTCTTTGGGGCGTCCGTTGGGAAGCGCACAATCTGCCGGGGCGATCTGCCTGGGATGCGTGGGTGATGCCCCCGGTCCCATCTCCTTCGCCCTGAGCCCCGAACCGATGGCGGCGACGCGCTCGTGGGCCATCGGCAATGACCGCATCGCCGCTACGGTGAGCGTCACGTTGCCCGCATGCGGTTGTTCTTCGCTTCGTGCGTCACCTCCGCAAGCCCTAGCACCTCCTTGAGAGGTGGCACGTACACACCGAAGCGGCCGCGTAGTCCCTTCTTCGAGCCGAACCCGTCCGCGCATTTCCATGGTGATGAAAGGGCTAGCCAGGGCTCTCTGCCGAGGTGCCGCCCGGCGCAGCGGCTTCGTGATCGGAGTTCCAGATCTCCCGATGCACCTTCCACACGCTGCCTTCGTTGCGGTAGATCGCGATGAACTTGCCGGCGTCCAGCACCGTGCCCTCATCGTCGATCACCTTGTAGGTGCCCACTTCGGTCACCTCGTCCGCCGTGCCGCTCACTTCCTCGCCTTTGATGTCCAGCGTGGTGGTCTGGCTGTTGCCATCGAACCAGTAGAACTTGGTGATGCCCTCGATGCCACAGATGCGCGGCATGTTGGGTGCCATCACGCAGGCATCCTTGGTGTAGCGCGCGGCGAAGTAAGCCGTGGTGCTATCGCGGAAGCGGTCGTGGTAGTGTACGTTCATGCTGTCGAGCACGGCCTTCACCACCGCCGTGGAGAAAGGAGGTGCCGCGTGGGCTGGGTCAGTGGGGTGGTTGCCACAGGCGATCCATAGTGCGGCCGTGGCGGAGCAAAGGAGGAGATGGGTGGTCTTCATGGTCGTGGTGCCAAAGTAGTTGGTTGTCCCAACGCCCCCATCTGCGCGCAGCGCTTGCCGTCAGCCTGCCTTTCGCGCGCTAAAGGACCGCGGTTATTCCTTCGTGAACCTGGCGTTCGATCGCCTGCCCGATCGGTCGACCAACGTAAGCACGTATGCACCCGAGGCGAGCTTTCGCACGTCCATGCGCAGGGTTCCGGCACCGTTCCCTGACGCAAGCAAAGGCAGTGGGACCCGCCGCCCATCGAGGCCGATCGCCCAGGCTTGGTGCGGAACGTATCCTTCCGGCACCATCACGTTGAGTTGATCGGCCACGGGAACGGGGAACACCTGCAACTCGCGCGCGCTGCTCTGGGGCACCGCAACGGACATATCGTGGACGATCACGGTGGCATCCGGTGTGCGGATCGCCGGATTGAAGTCGAAGTAGATATCCGCACGGTTGGTGATCTCCTGTCCCAGGGTGAGCGGAAGGTCCGGCTTGATGCGGAAGCTGACGAGCCCGTGGCTGCCAGCCTCATTGCTGTTGCTGTCCGGTAGGTTGATGTTATCGAAAGTGAACGTGACGATGCCCTCGGCCGTGAGCGAGTACGTGCATGTATGCGACATGGCTCCGAGCCGGAAGGTCTGCACGTCCAGGGCTTCCGGCAGTGTGTCGCGCAGCACCACCGTCGTGGCCTCGGCGTTGCCGGTGTTCTGGAAGTGTATGGTGTACTCCAGGATGCTGTCGTTCGCGATATGGTAGTATGGCGAGGGAACGACCTCCTTGGTGTTGGGATCATAGGCGCCGACGATGGTGCGGTCGATGGTGGACGTGTTGTTCGCGAGGCTCGTTTCGCTGCTATCCTGCGTGAAACTGAACGTGTAGGGTATGGATGTGCCGATCAACAATGGATCCGGTGGTGTGGTCAACTCTACTGTAAGGATTTGAAGGCTGTTCGGTCCGAGGGCAGGTAGCTGCCAGGAGATCGTTTGCCCCGTCACGGACTGTGGCGCGGGGTCGGCCGAAACGTACGTGATCTCCGGTGCGATGGTCATCGTGGCGGTGATCGGTCCGGTGGTGAGCAGCGATCCATTGTTGATCACGCCATAGGCTTGATGCGTGAATCCCGGCCGCGCGCGCTCGGCGTTCGCGTGGGCGATGGGGTCCAGGTCCAACGCCGCTGATGCAGGACTGAAGTTCATCGTCCAGGTCTTGAGCGAATCCTGCACGATGGTCAACGGATCACCGGTGATCTCGATCGGCGTGGTGAGCAAGGTCGAAGACCCGGTGACAGCGGTCCCTGCGCAGGCCAGGTCGGCTGTGCTGGAGGAAGTGAGCATGTTGGTCCAAACCGACGAGCCGCTGTAGTCGTCGCTCGCGATCATCAAGGTGTCGCCGTGCGGTTGCCGGGCCAGGAGGAGGCGGGCTGCCAAGCCAGGGACGCCCGCGGACCACTGACCCACGTACGCCCCGTTGGCATCGGTTTCGAGCAAGACGCCTTCCCCGTAGAGCAGCACATGTCCGTTGGAAAGTTCTCGAACGCCCTCGCCAAGGAACTGATCGATATGATAATAAGGGTAGGAATGGCGCCAGAGCACCCCTCCTTGAGCATCGATGCGAGTGAGGAACCAGTTTGCCCCGCCATCGTCACCGGCCAGGATGATCTCCCCGTTCATGCTGTGGACGGGGCAAAAGCCGAGAAAGGGCCAGGACCTCTTCCACAGCAGGTTGCCATCGGGGTCCAGTCGGATCACGTGGGTCGAGGATGGGGAGGTGACCGTGGCGACCATGGTTATGTCCCCGTTATTTTCCACGAAGACCTTCAGAACACTCTGCCAGCTGACCCCTACACGATAACGCTTTGTCCAGACCGGGATCGCATCGGCATCCAGCTTCGAGAGGCTGAGGCCTTGGTTGGTGTAGATGGGAAAGAGATACCCGCCGCCCGGAAGTTCGATCAGGGCGCGCGGGTCGGGGTTCATCTCTGGCACCGAATCGAGCATGTAGATGCGGGCCCACACGGTATTTCCGTTGGCGTCGATCTGTGCGGCGTACATGTTCTCGTACGCGGCCTGCTGCGGCCAGAACTTGCCGGTGATCAATGCACCACCGTTCGAGGTGCTGGTGATGGCCCCCGGAAGTGCCCAATTATTAGTGGGGTCCATGTGCTTGAAGTTCCGGTTCCACATCACCTGGCCAGTGGGCGACCAACGCGTGGTGACGGGGCCAGTGGCCGTATTGTAGAGCGTCAGGGTCAAGCCTCCTCCACCCTCGCGATGTACACCGTGGATCAGATTGAAGTCCTGCCCATCGGGCATCGGGTTGGCCGTCTGGTTGCAGAGCTGCGCTTGCGCTTGCAGGGCCAGGAAGGCGATCAAAAGGGCGGATGTCTTGTACATGGGGATGATCTCGTACACGAAGGAACTCTATCCCGTCAACCACGGGCGGTGCGCCCACCCGTGGATCTCCACCCAGTTCTGTTGAAGGAGCGCATCGAGTTCGCTCCAGCGGCACGTTCAACCCGGACGGACGAACACGGGAGCCTGCTCGCTGAGCGTATCGGCCGCTAGGGCCGTGACCTTTCCACTAACCATGTCCATCAGGAAGATGTCGTAGTGTGGACGTTCTTCACCCGTGATCACTGGCGTACCGCTGTACACGAGCAGTTTCCCGTCCGGGCTCCAGGCATGCCAGTCCTCATCGAAGCCGTCGGGTGTGATCTGCTTTTCGTCCGTTCCATCGGGCTTGATGCTGAAGATGCTCAGGTTCCCCTTGCGGTGGGAGCAATATGTAATGCGATCGCGGTTCGGCTCCCATCGCGGCGGACCCGCATGATACTGCCACCATTGCGCAGTGGTGTCATCGGCCGGGTAGTGGGTGAGTTGCCGCACACCGCCGCCATCCGTGTTCATCACGTACAGTTCATCGTGGTAGCCGGTGTCCTGCTTGAACTTCGCGTGCGCCCCGCGGAACACGATGCGCTGCCCGTCCGGCGAGAAGCACGGATCGTTGGCATAGGCGAGCCCGTGGTAGAGCGTGTCCAAGTGCCTGCCATTGCGATCGATGCGGAAGAAAGCCGTGTCGCGGATCCCCTTCGGGTCCACGATAAGCTCGCCGCCATCCATGCGCGCCGACATCCAGCTGTCCTGCATCTGGTGATCGCTGATCCTACGCACGTTCTTACCGTTCGCGTCCATCGCATAGAGGAAGTAGCAGCGGTGGCAGGTGTCGCGGTCGCTCAGGAAGTAGATCTCGTCCTCGTGCGCGCTATACACCCAATCCACACCAGGCGTATTGGTGATGTTCTTCGCGTTCTTCCCATCCAGGTCCCGCACGAAGATCTCGTAGTTGTCTTCCGGTGTGTTGGTGTATGCGTTGTAGGCGATGCGCAGCTCGGGCGCCGCATCTGCTACCTCGGCTGGAGGTGGACTGGTGCATGAGGCGGCCAAGGCGATGAGAGCTAGATGCTCAGGTTTCATGGTTCAATGCGTGGTTCTGGGGCGCCATGCGCCCGCTTCATCGCGGCCATCATTGTCTGTGAGTTGCTGCATGGCCGTTCCGTCGGGACGGACGATCACCAGTTCGGTGCTTCGCGGCCGCACGCTCGTGTAGGCGATCCATTGCCCATCGGGCGACCATGCGGGCCAGCGGTTGTCGAAGCCGTCCTGCACTATCGCGGCATCATCGCGGCCATCGGGCCTCACCTTGCGTAGGTGGCAGCCGGAAGTGTCGCAACTATGATAGGCGATCCACGAGCCATCGGGCGACCAATCCGCCAGGCCATCAAAGCGCGCCGTACCCTCGATGCGTGTTTCGACCTGCGTGCGCAGATCCATTATCATCAGTTCGCCATCCACCTTGTGCACCGTGGTATCGCGCGGCGGGAACAAGCGCAGGAACACGATGCGCTGCCCATCCGGTGCGAAGCGCGGTGAGGAGGAGCCGTAGCGATCCCTGGTGAGCCGTTCGATGGCGCCACCGGGCCATGCCATGCGGAACACTTGGTCCTTGCCCAAGGAGTCCTTGGCCACCATGAGCAGCACAGAGCCATCGGGTGACCAACTTGCCACGCGCATATTCCATGGTCCGTTATGGACCACGCTGTCCACATCCATGTCCAGCACTTCCATGCGGATGCTGTCTTTCACGTAGCGGTTGTACGCGAGCAGGCGTCCGTCCGGAGACCATGCATAACCGTATTCACGGTCTACGCTATTCGTAATGCGGCGTGTGCTTTCCGGTTCGCCTGCTGTCATGAGGTGTATGTCCGGGAAGCTGTCGCGTTCGCTGAACCACGCGATCTGATCGCCCTGTGCGAACAGGTGCGCCGAGAACACGAGCGTGCCAAGGCACAGCACCAGTGGTCGACCTATCGCCATGCCCCGATGATAAGCCCCTTCAGCGTGAACGCCACGAGCATGTAGCCCACGTTGATGCCCATGTAACCCCACCTGCGCTGCTCGAAGAGCCCCACGATCATGAAGGCCAATGCCGCCCAAACGCCGGTGAGGAGACCGTAGAGCGCGCCCTGCGAAGCGTTCATATCCGGTGAGCCGAGGAAGAAGGCGAGGTTGTAACTGATGATCACCGCGAAGAGGCAGGTGAGGCCGTAGGTCTTCGCCGGGTTGAGCGCCTTCTTGATGCCTTCATCGGTGAAGCCGTTCGCATCGCGCCAGGGCTTATAGAAGAGCAGGGGTGAGTACCAGAGCGCGCCCACGAGCAGATCGCTGAGCGCGGCAACAAGGATTGCGATGTGGTTGAGGTGTACGTCCATGGGTCCGGGTTGGTGGGAGCGAAGGAACTCAGGGCGGGTGATCCCTGCTTGGAAAAAATTCACCTGGCCTCCACCACCGGTAGCCAGTTCAAGAAAGGGCCCCGGTTGGCCATATAGCCTGATGGCGTATGACCCGTCATGGTCCGGAACACGTTCGTCATGTGGGATTGATCGTAGAAGCCGTGCTCCAACGCGAGCTGTGCCCAATCGGGACCGGTCGTGCTCTCCAGGCGCTGTAGCAGGGATTGGAAGCGGAGCAACGTGCCGTACCGTTTCGGTCCGAGCCCGAAGTGGCGATGGAAGAGATCGTTGAGGTGCTTCTGCGAGCAGCCGAGGTCCCGGCTGATGGAAGAGACCGTACCCGTGCCATTGCGTTCGCGTAGCGCGCATAGTGCGATGCGCACACGATCGTCCGAACCATGCTGGAGCGGGAAAAGCGGTGCCAGTATCGCTTCGGCGCTGTCCACCACGCCTTGCGCTCCGTGCACGTCCAGGGCCTCGCCAAGCCGGTCGCGCGCCGTGGTGAAACGGGCTCCGAGCAGCAGGTCGAGATCGACGACCTGGTCGTTCAATTCGCTCGCGGGCAGCCGGGTGAGGACGGGCAACGTGCCCGGACGGAGGCGCAACACCAGCATCGGCGCACCACTGCCGGTGCCGATCACGATGCGCGAGGTGCGCATACCGCTCACCCAACCACGCCGGTGGCTATCGAAGCGGTCGCCATGCTCATCGTGCCAGCGCTCCTTGGGTGCATCGCTCAGATCGATGACCAATTCGACACCACCGTCCGGAACGAAAACCTCGCGCGCATGCGGTGGGCGATAGCCTTGGTGGAACGTGATATGCTCCACGGCATGGGCGATCGGTCCGACAGGCCGTTGGAACAGCAAGAGCATTTCCGAATGTACATGCCTGCCCGATCGGTCGCGCACTGCTCATCCCTGGACCGGCCGGTCGAACCGATAGACCAACGCTTCGGCGAAATTCTCCGCCGCACCATCCTTCCAGTAGCGGCCGCCGTTCTTCTCCATCACCCGCTGGCTGGCGATGTTGCCGCGTGCGACCTTGGAAGCCACATAGGGCAGGTGATGCTTGGTGAAGGCCAGGTCCAGCATCGCGCGGACCGCTTCGCTCGCAAAGCCCCGGCCCCAATGTTCACGCAATAGACGGTAGCCCATCAGCACTTCGCCATCGGCGTAGCGCCGCAAGCTGCAACGGCCGATCCAAACACCCTGTTCGCTTTCGATCGCCCAACGGCCCAGGCCGCGCGGCAGTTGGCGCGGTACGTCCAGGATCCAATGGCGTGCGGCATGCACATCCGCAAAGGGCTCATCGTGCACGTAGCGTAATACTTCGGGGTCGCTGTTGAGGAGCAGGATCATCTCCGCATCGTGTTCTTCCAACCTGCGGAGCACAAGTCGTTCCGTGGTGGCGATGATCATGGAAGAGGTACGTCTTCGATCCGTGTGAACACCGGTTTGCCCTGGGCGAGGATCAGGTCGCGCTCCTTTTTCGCGCCGGGGCTCTCTCCGATCAGAAGCAAGGCATCGCACGCGTCGATCACGGCGAGCGAGATGCGCATGGTGGCGTCATAGCGGTCCGTTACGATGGCTTGCTCCAACACCGGAAGTGCCGCGTTCATGCCGATGATCGGGACGTGGCCCATCTCCAGCAGACGTGCGGCGGCTGTGTTCATCGCGTCAAGGTTCGCTTTGCGCTGTTCCGCGGTGGGAGCGGAGTACGGTCCTGCGACGCCGATGATCATACGCTAGCGGAAGAGTTCGATCACTTCACCTTGCTCGGGAACGATGAAGCGACAATTGGTGCATGGTGCCTTCACGTCCACCTCGGCGAATTCGCCCTTCGTGTGGTGGTACATGATCACCGTGCGCGCCCCGATGGTGCGGCCGCTCTTGTTGATCGCGTTGATCAGCCATGGCGTTACGAAGGCGACATCGATCCCTTGTGCGCTCAACAGGGGCTTGGGGTCCTCGGTGTCCCCCGTGAAGTAGAGCCGTCGCCCGTTCGCCGCTACGATGTAAGAGTTGTGCGGCATGTCCGCGTGCGGTGTGGGCAACGGATAGACATAGATCCCGCGCCCCTCGAGCCTGGCGAGCACCGATGCTCGTTCCGCCTCCGCCTGGTGCGCCGCGATCAGCTCCAACCCGCTCGCCCGGAAGAGCGTGCTGTCGAAATGGTCCAAATGCGCATGGGTGATCAACGTGGTGCCTTTCGCGGAGTTGAAGCCCTCTGGCAGCGTGTAGGTATCGTAGCCCGAGTAACCGCTCTGGTAAGGGAAGTCGGAGTAGATCGTCCAGTCGCCCAGGTCGATCCGGAACGCGCAGTTGCCGATGAACGTGGCCGTGGTGCGCTGCGCGATCGCCTGCTGCTGACCGAGTGCCAGGATCGCGAGGAGAGGAAAGATCGAGTATCGATGGGGTCGCATGCTGCGAAGTTCGTGCATGGGAGGCCCACAATAGGATCGGCGGCGACCCTGGCCCATGGCCAAGATCGCCGCCGATCACTGACACTGCGACTTAGCGCGCGATGACGAAGGTGGAACGCTGACGATGTTCAGCCGCGATCGCCACCAAGTGATACACGCCAGGTGCCAGTGCGGAGGTGTTCAGATCGATCCGCAATGCGCCTACTGCTCGCTCGCTCAACACCGTACGACCCAGGCCGTCCACGATCACCATCTCCTCCGTGGCACTGTTCAGAAATTCCACGGTCAGGCGATCGTTCGCGGGGTTGGGGTAGAGACCCTGCACCAGTTGCTGCGGCACCGGGCGAAGGCCGTTAGAGAGACAGCCCGATGGGAGGAGAGAGCAGTTGCTGGTTTCATTGGCGAAGATCAATTCCACCACGTTCATATCCACCGCGTTGGTGCCACCGGAATTGGGCGGCTCACCGGCGCTCAGGTAATACAGATTGATGTCCCCGAAGCCGACGATACCCCCGCTGTTGCCGGGCAATTGAGCAGGCTGGAAAATGAAACCAAAATTCGTGCATACCGTGTAGTCCGGCGTGGACCCGTTCAGGTTTCCGGTGGCTACCAGTCGGTTTCCCGGTGGAACCCCGTCCATACACTTGTACGCGTTGCCCTGGATGTTGATGCAATCCTCTGGCGAGCTGGCCTCCCATCCCACCACGTTCGCGGTGCCGGAGATCGCGATAAAGGGCTCCACGTTCGGTGTTATGTTCAGACCGGTGTACGCGCTCACCATGGTGGCCGCCGCCAGCGAGGCGACCTCGCAGCAGCTCACTTCGTATTGCAGGAGCACCTTGCCCCCGTTGGCAAGGAAGACCTGTACCTGTGCGTTCAAGGAGCTACGGTCCTGGTTGCCATAGAAGCACAGCCAATGGAAACCGTTCACAGGGTCCTCGCACGCGGAGACGAAATTCGCTGGCAGGGTGGTAGCCCCCATCGCGGACTCCACTACGGTATGCCCCAGGCTCTGGATCGCTGTGATCAATTCGGGGTCGGCCGAGTTGTAGCCGGTCGAGTTCATGATGTACACCCTGTCCGCGTGTACGTATTGCACACCGGCCAAGGCCAGTGCGGAGAGAAATAGACGCGCGTATCGTTTCGTCATGGTCGCAAGTGTTGAGTTGTGCAACCAAGTTAGCAGGTTGCGTTCCATATACCGGCCATTTTGTAACGAAGGTTATAGGCGCCGGGGGTTACATGGCACCCACCCGAGGTTCACACCCGGTTCAGCGCGCCACCACGAAAGTCGCGCGCTCCGAACGGTCGATGCCAAGAACCACCGCGTGATAAAGCCCAGGGGCCAATGCACTGATGTCGATCTCAACGCGCGTGCGCGCAACGAACGGCTCGTCGCGAACGATCCGTCCCACAGCGTCGAGGATCCCGATCCGCTCCAGCCCAGCGTTCGTCAGTTCCACAACAAGTTGCTGGCTCGCCGGGTTCGGGTAGATCGATCCGATCATCGGGGCGGGTTCGCTCAAGGCGGTTGTGCCGGAGAGACATCCCGGGGGCAGCAACGAGCAACCGCTGGTAGGCGTGGGGAAGACCAGTGCGACGATATCCATGTCCACAGGCTGTACCCCGCCGTTGTTGGGCGGTTCACCTGCGCTGGTGTACCACATGTTCACATCTCCGAACCCCACGATCCCGCCGCTGCTGTTCGGCAGGTCGTTCGGCCCGAACACGAAGCCGAACACAGGACAGGCCGTATGCGCTGGAGTAGCACCGTTCAACGTGCCCGTGGCCAGTAGCTGGTTCGGGGGAGGCACACCGTCCATGCATTTGTACGCATTGCCCGCAGCGTTCAAGCATCCTTCAATGCTCTGCGCTTCCCAACCCGGAACGTTCGGCATGGTGCCGCCCGCGATCGAAGAGGCCAGATCCTCCACGATGGGTTGACCCGTGAGAGCGGCCGCGATGGTCGCGCTGCTCAATGAGGAGATCGTGCAACACCCCACTTCCCATTGCAGGAACAGCTTGCCGCCCAGATCGATGAAGGCCTGGACATCAGGCAGGAGCGCGATCCGGCTTTCGTTCCCAAAGAAGCAGAGCCAATCATATCCGTTCACGGGATCCACGCAGGTGGTGGTGAAGCCTATGGGGAGCGTTGAGGCATTGTTGGGTGCCACATCCACGGTATGTCCCAGGCTTTGGATCGCTGTGACCAGAAGTGGATCGCACTGGTTGTACCCCAGGCCGGGCATGATGTAGATGCGCTCCGCGAAAGAGGGAGCGGAGACCAGCGAGGCGGAAACGAGGAACGCGTATCGTGTCAGCATGTGATGATGCTTTAGCTGTACAAGATAGGTCGCACAAGAGCGTCAGCGCGCGATCACAAAGCTCATCTCCTGGCGCGCGGTGCTTCCGTTCAGGACCAAGTGATAGATCCCTTCAGGAAGGAAAGCGATCGGGATCACCGTTCGGTCCGTGGCGGATGGACGCTCGAAAAGAACGCATTGGCCTTGCGCATTGAAAACCCGGAGCTCCTTCACCGTGCCCCGGAGCAGCTCCACGTTCAGCAGGTCGTTCGCCGGGTTGGGATAGACCTCACGAACCATCGGTCGATCGGGATCGGGCGTTGCTGTAGTACCTGAGAGACATCCGGGAGGGAGGAGCGAACAACCGCTCGTGGGCGTGGGGAAGACCAGAGCGACCACATCCATGTCCACCGGTTGCGTGCCGAAATTGTTCGGTGGCTCGCCCGCGCTTTCATACCACAGGTTCACATCGCCGAAGCCGATAATGCCCCCGCTTCCGTTCGGTAGATCATCCGGGCCGAAAACGAAGCCGAACACGGGGCAGCTTGAGATGACCGGTGTGCTTCCGTTCAGATTCGCCGTAGCCAGCAATCGGTTCAGTGTGGGTACGCCATCCATGCCTTTGTAAGCGTTCCCTTGCACGTTCAGACAGCTCTCTACGGCAACCGCTTCCCAAGCGGGCGTGTTCGCCGAGGCACCAGCGAGCCCTGCGGAACCATCGGCGACGATCGGCGCATTGGTCAGCGTGTTCGCGATGGTCGCACAGCTCAGTGATGAAATGGTGCAGCAGGTCACCTCCCATTGCAGGTAGATCTTCCCGCCCAGGTCGAGGTAGACTTGTAGTTCGGGCACCAAGGGCACGCGGTCCGCATTGCCGAAGAGGCATAACCAATCGAAGCCGTTCACCGGGTCCACACACGTAGTGGTGAACCCCACGGGCAGGGTGGTGGCGGTATCCGCAGCAACGATCACCGTATGGCCCTGGCTCTGTAGCGCGGTTACCAGGAGCGGATCGCACTGGTTGTAGCCTGTGCCGGGCATGATGTAGATCCGTTCCGCAGCAACGCACATGGAGGCGGAACAAGACACGAATAAGAGCGCGTAACGTGTTAGCATAGGGCGGCTTTGGGCATGTACAAGATAGAAGCTCCCTTCCTTCCGGTGGATCGGTTCATGGCAGACGGAGCACCTTGTCGACCACCAGCGCACGATCCCCTACGCGCACGGTCACCACATACATCCCGGAAGCGGTACCGGCAAGATCGATCCTTGTTCGTGCATCGCGGAGGATGCTTTGATGCACGGATCGGCCGTTCATATCGAGCACGCGCACTTCCGCTGGCCCATCGTTCGGGGGTCTGTCTATCACGAGACCATCTCCTGAAGGATCGGCGATCACCGTGAGGATCGTTCCAACGGGTGCTTCAATTCCGGTCGCGAATTGTGGGGACCATGCGTAGATCACCACGCCGCCGAAATTGGAGTAGTACGGCTGCCCGAGCAGCACGCTGTTGTTGAGGTAGCATGAAACGACCAAGCCACCATGCACGTCCACACCCCAAGCGACCGCCGTATCGTTCGGCACGATATGCCCACCCACGAGCGCGGGTAGCATCGGGTCCGTGATGTCGTAAATGAGCAGTTCGCTGTCCGCGCCGCTCACGAAGAGCAGGCTGTCGCCCAGAGCCGTGATCAGCTCATTGGTGTGCCCGTCACTGCCCAGCCAGGAGAGGCCGAAGCAGTTCCACGGGTTCAGCCAGGCCACCTGCGTGATGTTCGCCGGATCGCTCACGTCCACCACTTCCAACCCGCAATAGTCATAGGTGATGTAGGCCTTGGTGCCCACGAGCGTGATGTTGTTGTAGGCGTTCGGGGTGAAGAGCGGTGGGTGATCGGGATTGATGTACTGGCCGATCTGGGACATGCTGGCGGGTGTCGAGATGTCGATGGCGCGCAGGGCACCGGCATCGTAACACAGGTAGAGCACGTCGCCGTCAATGGCCATGCCGCGCGCGTTCGGTGGGTAGTTCACAATGCCCGGCCAGGTGGGGTCCGGTTGGAAGGAACCGATCTCTTGGATATTCCCCGGATCGCCCACGTTCAGCGCGATCACACCATCGGTCATTCCGCCGAGGTAGGCGATGCCGCCGTCGATCAACACGATCGCACCACCGGCGGTGTATGCCGGACCGCCGTTCCATACATCGAGCACGACGGGCGCTGTGGGATCGCTCACCTCCACGATGGCAAGGCCGGTGGTCTGTGTGCTATCATCGAAACCACCGAGCGCGACATAGAGCAAGGGGCCCACTTGTTCCACGTTCATCGCGTTCAGACCGTCGAGTTCGCCGAGGGTCAGCGTGTCCACGGGGATCGGCTGGGAGGGATCGCTGATGTCCAGTTCCACGAGCCCGAGGTTCCAGCAGGCCATGTGGATGTAGGGCCGGTCCAGCCGGTCGATCCGGCAGGAGAAGGTACTGCTGGAATAGGTGCCCAGCAAGTAAGGGTGCTGGTAGCGACCGACCTCTGTGAGCAGGACAGTGTCGATCGCTTGAGCGCACACGAGCCGGGTGCCGACAAGAACGATGAGCGAAGCGATCGCCCGTCCAGGGATGATCATGCGGAGGCTTTCCCGAAAGGTAGCGCGACGCCCGGTCCCGCTCACTCCACCACCACCGGTTCGTCCTTGGGATGCTTCACGCTGTAGCTGAAGCCCAATTTCTTGGTGCCCTTCGGTTCGATGGACAGCTTCCACACGAGCGCACCCGTCTGTTCGTTCACCGAGGCGCCTCCCGCATCTTCCAGCTTCACTTCCACTTCACTGCGTGGGCTGAGCGGATATTGATCGCGCACTTCCAGCTCGATCGCGGTGGCCTTCGTGTTCCTTACGGTGAGGTCCCAGCCGCGCGTTACTGTTCGCTTGCCGCCCACGATGGCCTTGTCGTCCGAGCCTTTGCGCCGCGCACGTTCCACCACCACACCTTTGTCGCGGCCCAGGCTGATATCCAAGGTGTCCTGCGGACGGCTCAGGTCCAGGAAGCTCTGGCCCACGTAGGTGCCCTCGAAGAACACGTTCGCCTGACCCGGCAGCAGGTTCAGATCTTCCCAGCCGGTGGTGCGTGCATAGAGGAAGGCATCTTTATCCAGCTTCGGCGTGCAGTAGTGCTTGTAGGTGGCGGGCACGGTGTGCGACTTCACACCCACCATGTGCGCCACACCATCGGCAGGCACGCTGAAGGGTGCATCGATCGCGAATTCCACGGTGGTGGTGCGGTAGACCACGGTATTGTTCACCTCGGTCAATGCATCCATGTCCTCGCGGCGGTTGTCGCCAGCCATGTCCATGGTGGCCGGTGCTGTCGCCTTCATCTCTTCATACTCGCCCCTCGACCGGCGCCCGAGAGAGATGGCTTCCAGCATGATCGGCTGCTCGAGGACCCACGCCTGGAGTTGAGGCATCACTCCGCCCTGGGTGGGATTGCCGCTGCTGAGCGCGAGGTCCACCTTGGTCCAGTCCTCACCGGTGTTGTTCAGCACCTGCGCTTTCATCAACAGTTCAATGGGTTGGCCCGTGCTTTTCGCGCGAAGGTCATAGGCCGGGCTCCAACCGGCGCTGCGCACGAAATAGCCGAGGGTGAACGTGGCGTTCACCTCGGCCTCGCTTTGGATCTCCACCACGATCTCGCTGGTGGGGCGCGGCGCTTGTGCCTGGAGCTGGCCGAGCTGCTGGCGCAATTTGTCCGCCTCCTCGCCGATGGCCGTGAGCTTCTCCTGCTGGGCGAGCCAGTTCGTCTTGGTCACCTTCAAGCGTTCGCGCACATAGTCGTTCACGGCGGTGAGCTGTGCGGCGGTGAGACCGTTCTGCTGTCCACCGATGCTGGAGTTCTTTCCCAACAACTGCTCCTCGTTCACCCACACGTCCTGCATGGCCTTCTCGTAGGCCCAGTCCTTTTCGAGTTTCTTCACCCGCGCTTGCATGTCTTCGATCTCCTTCTTCTTCGGGCTTTCGGTGAGGTAGTTGATCCGGTGGTTCACGCTCAGGATCGTATAACCGCCTTTGCCGGTGACCTGGATGCTCTGCGGATCCACTTCCTGGCTCAAGCCGGTGAAGACCAATAGGCTGCTGCCCACGGGAACGGTGGTGCTCGCTGAACGCGACACCTGCGCTCCTACGAGGAACACTTTCGCACCGGTGATGCGGCTGGACACTGGTTTTTCGCCTTCCGCAGCGAAGGCATGGGCGACGAAGAAGAGGCACGACGTAAAAAACAACGATGAGCGCATGAGCAGGGGGTTGCGTGGTACAAAGGAACACGGTGCCAAGCCCCGTGCCACGACCCGTACACGCCTGGCGCCGATCGGTTCGATCCGGTTCAGAACACCGCGATGCGCAAGATGCTGCTCTCCCGCTGCGTGCGGATGGTCACCAAGTGGATACCGTCGGAGGTCAGCGGCAGGTCGATCGGTAGTGAGCGCGCCGGAATATTCCGTCGTTCATAGAGCAGGCGGCCGGTGGGATCGTGCACTTGGAGGAGGTCGATCCGGCCGGTGTTCCCCAGGATCAAAGTGCCGCTGGCCGCATCGTACCAGGTCTGTGGTGCTTCGCTCTCGGTGGGATCGAGCTCTGTGATGAAGAAGTAGGCCGTGTCGCCCTGGGTGCAACCCAAGGCATTGGACACCACCACGCTATACAGCCCATTGATCACCACATCCGTGCACGGTCCATCGCCGCCGGGGATCGGGTTCCAGTTCAATTCCCACGCATAGATGAACGGGCCCGTGGGAACGCAGAGCGTGTTGCCCACTTGCAGGATGTCGAAAGGGGACGGCGCGGGCACCACCTCGATCAGGATGGTATCGGTGGCAAGGCAACCAAGGCTGTCGATCACTTCGACGGACACTGTCGCGGTATCGAACAGTTGGATCACCGCATCCGGCCCGGAGATCAAGCTGAACGCGCCGCCGGTCGTGCCCCAACCCGCTACCCAGGAGCTCTGCCAGGGATCCACGGTGAGTTCGAAGGCCACCGGACCGCACAACGTGGTATCCGCACCCAGGTCCACACTGAAAGGTTGGCCCACTTGCACAAGTACCGATCCCTGCGCCGGACAATCGCCCAGGGCGTTCACCATCGTCACCGTGTACAGGGTCGCGTTCGCTGGCGATGCGTTCGGGGTGCAGTCGAAGGGGTCGCTCAATCCAGCCGCAGGGGTCCATGCGCAGGAAACGCCGGGCATCCTGCCGATCACCACCACATTGTCGATCGACCATACATCTTCGTTCGCGCTCCACTGTCCTAGTTGCCGCAGGCGCAGCAGGGTGCTCGGTGTTTGCGCTATCATAGGTATAGGCACCGAGACCGGGGTGAACGATGCGAAGGCGGCTTCGTCCAGGATCTGCATCATGGCCCAGTTCAAGCCGTTGTTCACAGAGAACTCGAGCGCAACATCATCCGCCCCTTCGGCATCATCGCAACCGTTCGTGCCGTTGCCGATGAAGAGGTCGAACTGGATCGCGCCGCCGCCGGAGAGGTCGAAGGGCTGCGTGGTGGCCGAGCGCGTTCCGCCCGCATCAAAGACCAGGTGTTCATCCGTCAGCGGGCCGCATCCACTTCCCACCGTGCCGCCCACGATGTTGCTCCACCACGGCGCGTAGCCACCCGTGAACGTGTCGAAGGCCAGTGCCTCTTCCGCCGTGGCCGTTAGTTGCACACTATCGCCCTGGCAAGTGCCAGCGCCGCTCGCCGTAGCGCTCGCACCGATCAAGGTGTTGGATTGAACGTGTACCTCGATGCTGTCACTGAGCTGCCAGCAGCCGAACGGGGTGGTGAAATGCACCGTGTACCAAGTATTCTCCAGCGGCTGCACCGTGATGGTGTCACCGAAAGCATCGGGCAAACCGTTCCCCTGTTCCCAGAAGAGCGATAGCGGACTCGGCGGCACAAGGGTCGCACCCACCTGCACGGCATGGTGCGCGCACACAGGATCCGCCGAAACGCCCAGGACGGCCGTTGCGGTGATCGACAGTTCCAAATGATATTGCCTTCCGGAAGCGCACACCGCCAAACCAGTATCGCCCACCGCGACCACTACATCGCCACCCGGTGTGAAGGTGTATTGCGTGCCCAAGGCCAGCGTGTCCGAGGGATCGGAGGGGTCGTACCAGTAGGGGTAGATCAAACCTGGTGGCGCATCCAAAGTGATCGGACCACCGGCATGGCAGATCACCGAATCAGGACCCGATGCTGGAGGCAGTACACTCCCGATGCCCTGTGCGTAGCTCTCTGCGGACCCGAACCCATAGCTGTGTGCGAGGAACGGACCTGGTGCGCTCAACGTGTGCGAGCCTTGGGTCAACAACACATCGGCGTACGCTTTGTCCGGCCGTTGGATGTAGGGAGTGAAGGAGGCGGCTGGGATCGCCACGCCATCCAGCAATACCGCGCCGGCATTGATCGCATCGGTCACCAGGCCCATGCGGTGGCTTGTGATCACCGTGCTGACCACCGTGCTGAAGATCGCCTGGTCGACACCCTGGTCCTCGGCGCTGAGCATGAGCATCGAAGGGTCGCCCTGCTGAGCACAGACCGTGCCTTCCATGTATTGCGCCACGCTCACCGGCTTGTCCGCTGCGATGTACACGGCGGTGGTCACCGAGTTCCATTCCACGACCTCGCCCATGTCGAGGGAATAAGGTGCGCCGTTGTAGGTGAGGGTCGTATTGTCCTCGCTCGCCAACGCACGCAAGGTGTAGCTGCTCGGGCCGGTGAAAGGAACGCTGAAGTAGGAAGTGCCCCAGGCCGAGAGCGGCGGCAGTTGTTCGTACAGATGATCGCACGCGTAGCAACCGGTGGGCACGTTCGGGCAACGCGATCCGCCGAACACCGCGATGCCGTCGCACAGTCCCTGCGGAACCTCCGCTACGATCCGCGATCCGGTCAGGTCATCCGATTCAAGAAGCGCGCTCACCAAATAGGTCTGGTGCGCACCCAATGTCACTGTGAACGGAACCCCGGCCGGTCTTCCCGTCGCGGTGATCACGCTGGGAGTGATGGTGACGTCGATGCTATCCACCGTGCTCACGATAAGGAACTCACTGCTGAGCCCCGCCTGGCCATCGAGACCCTTGTAGGCCATCACGAAGTAGTCCCGCCCCAGCATTTCCTCGGGCCACACGTTGGTGCCATCGGCCGTGTACTGCTCGAAGTTCAAGGCCTGCACGCTCACCGGCACGTCGGTCTCCACCAGCACGCCCTTCGATTCGGCGAACTCGCTCACGGTACACATAAAAGCGGGCGGGAGCGTGAGGGTGGTGGTGGTGCCCGCCACCACGGTGAAGCCTTGCGTGAACCCGAACCCCGGAATACTCAAGGTGCCGACCGCGTCCAGCTGCGAGGAAACAAAGACGTTCAACGCTTGTATCGGATTACCGGCGTAATTGGCCATGTAGGCCAGGTGGAAACGCGTGCCGGTGCCCGCGCCGGGTTGGGCTTGCGCTAGGAATGCGGGTAACATCGCGATCGAAAGCGTGGTGAGGTAGGGGAGGGTGCAGCGCATGGCGAATGGGAATGTGTACAAGGTATTCAGCGGCGTTGAAGTGCTGGGTCTTAGGGCTGACTTTCTTCCCATGGACCATCGGATCGGTATATGCGTACGGGTATTTGGTTGGCCTCGTCGTCGGCCCGCCCTGAGGAGAACCTAGCTTTCTAAAAATCCCCGTTGCCATGTCACGCACTATTTATCTCCTTGCCCTGCTCTCGCTCAGCGACGGGGCCGTAGCGCAACGCTTGCTGCCGGTTGGTGCTGGCATTGTAGGCAATAGTGTTAACGACGCGATCGTCTACAATGGCAAGTTGGTGCTTGGAGGTTGGTTCAATTCGTTCAATGGTCAGGCCAGACAGGCGATCATTGGGTGGGATGGCGGGACTACCTATGATCTCATGCCTGGAGCGTTCATTGGAGTGTCAGCGCGCGTGAATTGTCTAGAACTCTTTCAAGGCGATCTCATCGCCGCAGGAATGAACCAAGGAGTTGGGTTGGATTCAGTGATACGCTGGAACGGGAACCAATGGCAGTTGATGGGTTCTCCCTTTGACAACCAGATCCTTGACATGGCGGTTGTGAATGGTGAGTTGATCGTCGCCGGGCAGTTCACGCTCAACAATGGTTCAGCGACGAACCGGGTGGCGCGTTGGGATGGCACCGGTTGGCAGGCAATGGATGATGGACTCAACGACGTTGTGAACGCGCTCACTGTATATGCGGGAAGCCTCTATGCCGGAGGCGGCTTTACCACCGAGCTTGGCGGAGGTACCCCAGCGCTCGCCCTGGCACACTGGACCGGATCGGTATGGGAACAGGTACATACCGGCCTTGATGACGAGGTTGAAGATCTATATAGTGATGGAGCAGGTTTGATCGCCGTCGGGTACTTCACCGCTTCGGGAACCGGCCAGCCCTTGGCCTACGGTGCGAAGTACGACGGGAGCGCGTTCCTCGACCTGGCGTTGCCCGGGTACTGTTCGGCGGTCGTGGGTGATACACCCTTCGGGCCGATCTACTCCACCGCGCAAGGCACGGTCATCCCGAACAATGATCCTGGTGTCGTCTACCATTGGGGTGTCGCGAAGGCATATGCTTCATACCAAGGAACCGGCTATCTCGTCGGAGCGCTAGACTACCACAGCTATCGCGATGTCCATGGGGTTGGGCGATTTGTAGAAGGCGCGGATGTGACCTTGCTGAACGTTGCTGGAATACGGGCGCGAATTCGTCCTGGCGGTTCCCTCTTTTTCAATTATCAAGGAGCAGGAGGACCGGGATTCGAAGTACCTGCGGGGTCCGGCGTGCATTCCATCTTTGCCATGGGCTTTGACGCTACGGGCATCGCGAATGGATCACTGAACGCTTCCTTATGGAGCTACGGTATTTCGTCGTGGCATGCCGGTCCCACGGCATTGGACACCACCGACGCGTACTATGATCGCTATCACCAAACCTGGCCCATGGATGAGGGTGCGGTATGGGATCATGCTGCGCATTGGAACGATCCAGGTTATTCAGTGCCCTACGCGATCGCCAGTTGGCCTGGGAACGGCGATCTCTTGAACGGCGAGCCGGATGAGGTGGCTCCCTTCCATGATCAAGATGGGAATGGCAACTATGATCCGCAGGATGGAGAGGTGCCCCTGATCCACGGCTCATCCTCTGTGTTCAAGGCGATCCACGATCATCAAGACGCCGCATGGACCGCCGCACCTGTGGATCTCGATGTGCTGACCCAGGCTCATGGATACCACACTCAGCCAGGCGATACACTGTACCAGGTCCTCTTCCTGAGCAACAAGTTCATCAACCGGTCCGGACTTTTGTATGATACCCTCTTCCTCGCAGCGAACGTTGACTTCGACCTGGGGTGTGCGGATGATGACTATGTGGGATGCGATACCACTTTGGGTATGGGCTTTGTCTACAACGGCGACGCTTTTGATGACGACTGTAACGGACATCAGGGCTACGAAGCCTTTCCGCCTGCGCAAGGCCTGCTGGCGCTGAACGCGCATATGAACGCTTTCGTCGCGTATAACAACAACTCGACCGTCTTAGGCGATGTTTCCACACCTGAAGGACTACAGAACTACATGCATGGAAAACGGCTAGATGGATCTCCGATCATTCGCTGTCCCTTCACGGATACCACGCGATACATGTATCCGGATGACCCGTGGACGCCACAGGGATCGCAGGAAATCGCTTGTGGTTATCCGCCTTCCGACCGTCGCGTGCTCGTTTCCTATGGTCCATACCTGGACATTGCCCCCGGCGACACCATCTGCCTGGACCTCGCCCTCGTCTTCGCCGCAGGCAATGGCGACAACCTGCTCGCGGTGCAAGAGCTGGAGCAACGTGCTACCGCCGTGCGCGCTTGGTACGATCAACACATGAACGGGTGCTCACAACCGGTGGCGCTTTCGGCACCAATCGCCTCCGGTGCATCGTCACTCGAGTTCACGGTGTATCCTGTTCCTACAGGCGATCGCTTGCATCTGCGTTCTTCCGGAGGGATGCGCGTTGCTTCTGCCGAAGTGCTCACGCTCGATGGACGGAGCTTAGGTCGCTCGAACGTGATCGGTTCAGAAGGGATATCCGTCGGACACCTGGCGCCGGGTATCTACCATCTTGCCGCCTATACAATGGAAGGGGATCGACTGGTGCGATCCTTTGTGAAGGAGTGAACCTATCCGATCCGCAGGGTCCTCTTCGAGTGACCCTGCGGGGACTTAGGTGAAGGAGTGAGATCGTAGACCAACCGGTCCTTCAGTGCCTTGCTCACGGCCTCGGTGCTGCTGCTCAGTTCCTCCCCGATCATCTTATAGCGGTCGGTTACACCTTGAACGACGAACGCCCCGGTGTGGGCCAGGGCGTTCGTGAACGATAGGCTTTTCTACTGTCGAACGAACGGCAGGGAGGTGGTGCCCTGCGCTCCTGTGAGGAGCACCTGATAGCTGCCCGTTGGCAGATCGGACACGTTGATGGCGATCGTTCCACTCCGGGACACCACCATGCGCGTCGCGTTCTTCACGACCCGCCCGGTGGCGTCGAGCAGCTCTACCGTGAGGTCCTGCTCGGTGCTCGCATCGATCCGCAGCCAGAGTTCGTTCTCCGCAGGGTTCGGGAAGATCAGCACGCTTTCCACGCCCGGCAATTCTTCCATGCCTACAGTGAACGAGAACTCCGTGGTGATCGGGACGCTCCAGCCTTCCA
The DNA here is from genome assembly GCA_017987895.1 of Flavobacteriales bacterium. Taxonomy (GTDB): domain Bacteria; phylum Bacteroidota; class Bacteroidia; order Flavobacteriales_F; family PHOS-HE28; genus PHOS-HE28. The sequence goes on from JAGNSU010000025.1 coordinate 25,390, forward strand.
GTTCATCGCTGAAGCGGATGGTGAAAAGATGCGTTCCTGCGGTGGTGTTTATGGGCAGGTCGGTCACCAGGTCGACGACGTTCGCGGGCACAGTAGTACCCGTGACCCGCGCTGCGATGTCGTCGTCGATCCAGTACTCATAGCCGTTCACCGTGCTGCCGCGTTGTACGAAAGTGCTGGTGATCGGCGCGCTGTAGACCCCAGCGTCGTCCTGGGTCCGGAGGGTTACGCGGTGATACCCGCTCTCCAGGCTGGAAGCGTCCAGCGAGACGGTCGCTTCGTACACACCACCTCCTCCTACAGGTACAGCGACCGCGTTCCCGGGTGCATCGTCGAACCAGTATTCATAGGCGGCGATGGTCGATCCTTGACGGGAGAATACCGACGTGATCGGCACGGCGAAGTCACCGTTGCTATCCTCGAACTGGAGGGAGATCCGATGGTATCCAGGGGCCAGGACGCTTGTGTTGAACGCGGCGTTCAAGGTGTACGTGGTGCCACCGAGCACGCTCACTGTGGTTGCGCTGGCCACGTCATCGTCGAACCAGTAACGGTACCCGGTGATGGTCTGCGCGTGCATCGCTTGGCCACCGCCGATCAGGCCGCATAGCGCGAGCGCATAGCGCCAGCAGAAGTTGTGGAAAGCTCCCATGATCGTGGTCGGATCAATTGGGCTGTGTGGCCACCTTGATCGTGACCGGCAGATCGCCATTGCTGTCCGTAGCCGTGGCGATGTTCGCCTGGCGGTAGTGTGGGTTGTAAGGCACATTGCCAGGCTTGTAGGGCGATGAGGATCCGTAGATGCCGATATCCGTGCCATCGTCCGCGCCACCGATCCCGCCGCTGCCGGGCGCGAGATGCATATCATCGCTGAACTGGTAGTTGTTGTCCGTTTCATTGATGAAGATGTTCGCCGCAGGCACGTTCAACTGGCAGTTGGTGATGACCTCGCCGGAGGAGTTGCCCGTATACGTTGTCCCGCTGAACAGGCAGTTGGTGAACGTGACGTTGTTGCTCTGGTAGACCGGGTAGCTCGTGTTGGTGCAGATGCTGTTCTCAATGGTCGCCCCGGATGAATTCCGGAAGGCCTGATGGCCCAGGAACACGCAATGGCTGATGAACAGGTTTCCGACCTCGCCTATACAACTCCCCGTGCCAGTGGCATAGTCGAAGATGCAGCGGGTGAATGTCGCGGATACGAAGTCGTTGCCACTGACATATTGGTTGAAAACGCACTCGTCGTACAGGGTGCTGGAAGTGGAAGCGGCATCAAAGTCGAGGTAGGTGTGGCAAAGGAAGCGGCAACGGTGGAAGACGATACCCGTGGGATCGTCGTCCGCAGCGCTCGTGCCGTACTGAATATCCGACGCGGCGTTGAAAGTGATACCGGTGAAGGTGCTACCGCTCGCGCCAGTGGTGATGAGGATGTCGCCAGCACCGGTTTCCAGCGTGGTCGTACTGGTAACGCCGGTGCTATCGGGGTGAACACCGGCCCCGATGAGGTGCAGCGGCATCCCGATGGTGAAGGCGGTCGCCGATATGAAGGTTCCGCCGCTGAAGTAGAGCTTGTCGTTCGGCTGTGCGGCGGCGAGCGCGGCGTTGATGTCGGTGAACACCTGGGGCGCACCACTGCCCTGCACCACGATACGGGCCAATTGTGCTTCGGAGCGCAGCGAGAACGCCAAGGCGATCAATACGGGTAGGACGTGTTTCATGGTTGTGGAAAGGTTGGTACAAAGCAACCGGGTCTGCTGGTCGGCATCAATCCCGAGAACGGGGGGGTAGCCCGCAGCTCCGATCGGAGCAGGGTCGCATTGTCGCTCACCCGCTCACCGCAAGGATCTGTCGGAGGCGGAATTGCTGTGGGTTGGCGCTCGTGGGAGTTCGAACCCGAGAGACCCTCTACTGCCGCACGAAGGGCAGGCACTTGGCGCCCTGTGCTCCATGGAGACGTACCTGATATCGCCCGCTCGCCAGATCGGATAGGTCCATCTGGATCGTGCTGCTCCGCGCAACAACGACGCGCACCGCCTGCTTCACCAAGCGCCCGCTAGCGTCCAACACTTCCGCAGCAAGGTCCTGGTCGGTGTTCGCCTCGATCCGCAACCAGAGTTCGTTCGTCGCCGGGTTGGGGAAGAGCAACACGCTTTCCAGGCCGGGCAGTTCATCCAGGCCTACGGAGAAGGAGAACTCCGTGGTGAGCGGCACGCTCCAGTAACCAAGTTGATCGCGGTCGCGCCAGGTGATCGTATGCGTGCCTGTTGGTAGGGCCGAGCAATCGATGTTGGTCACCACGTCCAGCGTGCTGGTCGCGGGAACGCTCACGGTCTGCGCCGTCGCCACGTTGTCATCGAACCAGTACTGCCATGCAGTGAGGTCGCCACCCTGCCGGTGGAACACCTTGGTGAGCGGTACGCTCCACGCACCAAGGTCATCCTGCGTTTGTAGGGTGATCCGGTTGTAGCCATCGCCGGCGGTCGCTGCGGCGAGGTCCGTATTGAGCGAGTAATGTTGGCCAGCGGTAACGGGTACGTTCACTAGCGTACTGACATTATCGTCGAACCAATACCGGTAAGCGGCGACGTTCTGCGCGTGGGATGCGGTCACCAAGCCACCGAGGAAAATGAAAAGTAGAAGCGTCCGCATGGCTCAGTGGGTTTGCGCTTCCGTGCGGATGTCCACCGGCAGGTCGCCATTGCCGTCCGTGGCGGGTGCGATCACGCCGGTCTGGAAATGTGGATTGTTGGGTACCGCACCCGGCTTGTAAGGGGACGAAGTGCCATAAACGCCCACGTCGGTGCCGTCTGTGGCCATGCCGATCCCCGGGCTGACGGGCAGTAGGTGGAGGTCGTCGCTGAACTCATATCCCCCGCTGGTCTCGTTCACGAAGAGGCTGTCCGTCGTGGATGCGCCCAGCACGTTGCCCGTAGCGGAACCCGGGGTCATGTTGCTTACGAGGCTGGTGTAGGCGCACAGGTTGTTCGTAATTGTTGCCCCGCTGCTTTGCCAGAAAGGCGCGCTGCTGTTCCGGGTGAAGATGCAGTTGGCGACGTTGCAGTTCGGACTGTTCGATACACGTCCTCCGATCACCGTACAATGGTCCATGGTGAGACCTCCGGTTCCGAACGCGCTGATGGGAGAATGCGTGGCGTTCCCCCAGAAACTGAAAATACTCCGGGTTACGGTGGATATCCCATCGTTACCATAGAGCCGGTGACGGAAGATGCATTCATCGAAGTTGGTCTCTGAGCCCGGCCCTTGGTTCATCTGGTTGCCGAATTCACAACGCTGGAACACGATCCCCGTAGGCGCATAGTCAGAGGTTCCGTTGCCGTACATCACGGATTCATAGAAACGTATACCGGTGAAGGTGCTGCCCGATGCGGCGGTATGGATCTGCGTGGCCCCAGTGGTGGCGATGGTGGTGATCCCGGTCACCGAACTGCTATCCGGATGGATGCCTGCGCCAACGAAGTGCAAAGGCTTATCGATGACCAACGCACCGCTAAAGGCGAACGTGCCGCCGCTGAGATAGAGTTTGTCCCCGTTCTGCGCGGCCGCCACAGCTGCGCCGATGTCCGTGAACACCTGCGGACCGCCGGTGCCTTCCACCACGATGCGGGCCAATTGCGCTTGCGCAGGTGCCGTGAGCCCAAGGGCGAGGAGCGCGTTCAAGTAGTGCTTCTTCATGCTCAATTGTATTGGCACAAATCAACCTGGCCGTGTTGCGTGCATCAATCCCGAAATCGGGGGAGGGCGCGTCTACAGGGGCAGCAGGCAGGAGCAGGGGCAATGATACGGTTGCCCCTGCTCCTGTCCCTGCGCCTTGAACGCTATCCAAGCAAGCGGTCGCGCAAGGTCTTCGATACCGCTTCAGTGTTGCTCTTCACGTGGAGCTTTACGTAGATGTTCTTGATGTGCGTCTTGATGGTTTCTTGTCCCACGCCCAAATGGTCGGCGATCATCTTGTAACTAAGCCCGTCCACCAGGCACTGGAGCACATCCTTTTCACGTATGCTCAAGCCATGGTCTTCGGGGCTGGCAGTGCTCTTGGCTGGCAGGCGCTGGAAGTGGAGCATCACCTTGCGTGCGATGCTCGGGGTCATCGGTGCCCCGCCTTGCCGCACTTCGGTGATCGCGGCGAGCAGCGCGTCCGGCGCGGTGTTCTTCAGCAGGTAGCCCATCGCCCCGGCACAGAGGGAAGCATACACGCGTTCTTCATCACCGAACACGGTGAGCATGATCACCGGCAGTTCCGGATGGCGATGGTGCAACAAGCGCGTCGCTTCGATCCCGTTCATGCCCGGCATGTCGATGTCCATCAGCACCACGTCCGGTTTGCATGAAGCGACACGGTCCAGCACCTGGTTCCCATCGGGGAAGCATCCGCACAGACCGATGCCCGGTGTGGTGCTGAGCAGCGTGCCCAGCGAATCGCGGATGCCTTTGTTGTCGTCGAAGAGCGCGACGTGGATGATGTCCATGGTGCGGGTGGGCAAAACTATTCCGCCGGGAACCTACATCAATCACCTGTTAGGGGGAGAGCCTCCGTCAAGGGCGCCACGACGCGTACTTCGGTCCCTTTTCCCGGTGTGCTCACCACCTCCACGCGGGCACGGATCGATCCAGCGCGGGTGCGCATGTTCCCCAGTCCGTTCCCATTGTAGCTGTCCACGTTGGCCGGATCGAAGCCCGCACCATCATCGCGGATGCTGAGCACCAGTTCACGCCCCTTGCTACTGAGCGTTACCGTGACGCTTGTGCAGTGCGCGTACTTCGCCGCGTTGTGCATCGCCTCCTTGTAGATGAGGAAGAGGTTGCGGCGTTGTTCCGCGCTCAACTTCCGCTCGGCCAGGCCGGGTGAGGTGTTGAAGTGCAACACAATGTCCTGTACCGAGAGCAGGTCGGCGCCGAAACCACGCATCCGTTCTATCAGGGATGCCGCATCGTCGTTCTTCGGGTCCACGCTCCACACGATGTCGCTCATCTGCTCGATCATCGCCCGTGAGCTGCTGCCGATCTTTTCGGCCACCTGCTGCGCCATGTCGTCGTCCGCGTGTTCCAGTTTGCGCTTCAAGGCTTCGCTGTAGTAGCTGATGCTTCCCAACGTACTTCCGATATCATCGTGCAGATCGCGCGCGATGCGATCGCGCACGCCTTGGAGTTTCAACCGCTGCCGCTGCCGCAGCCGGGAAACCCCGTACATGCCGAGCGCACCTGTGGCCAGCACGAGCCCGAAGAACCACCAGCGTTGCCAGAAAGGACCTGTTACGGTCACGGTGAGCAAGGCATGTTCAGGCCCTGTTCTTCCGTACGCGTCCCGCACCCGTACCAGCAGTCGATGCGTGCCTACGGGTACACCGGAGTAGCGGACGCCTTCACGCGCCGTGGTGACCCTTGCTTCGGCATCCACGCCTTCCAGCTTGTACACGAACTCCAACGGTCCGGCTCCCGTGGGTGAAAGCGCCGAGATCACCGCGTCGAAGGCGCTGCTGCGGTAGGGGATCTCCACGGCGTTCGCGCTCACCGGTAACGGCCCCCAGGTGTTCTTCAGTTCCAACAACGCAGGGGTGGGCAGCCCGAGTGGGGTATCGAACGCGGCTGGATCGAAGGTGACCAGATGGCGATCGGTGCAGAAGGCGATACGGCCGTCCTTCAGCGCCAGGATGCTGGAGTTCAGACGCTGGAGCTCATGTCCGTCGTTCACGGGTACGTGCAGCCATTCCAGAGTACGCGGATCGAAACGCACTAGACCGTCGCTCGTGGAGTACCATAAGCGGCCGCGTAGATCCCGTGCCAGCCCCAAGGCATCGTGCGGCACATGGGCGGGTGTCGCAAAGGCGATGGCACGGCCATCGACAACGCATGCGAGACCCGCATCCCGCAGGGTACACCAAACGGTATCGCCCGCTGTGAGGATCGCGGTGACGTAATTGCCCGGCATGCGGCGCGACCCGGTCGCCGCGACATGGTACAGCCCCAACTCGCTCTTTCTACCATGGCGCGGAGGTTTCCACTGCCAGAGGCCGTCCGAAGCGCCCACCCAATAGTCGCCATGGTCATCCGCCAAGGTGGTGCGTTGCATCAATGGGGCGCGCACCCCTTCAGGATAGGGGTTCCATTCCTTACGATGGGCGCCGGAGCGCGGATCGAAGATGAGATGACCATAGCCCAAGGCACCCACCACCAAGGAAAGCTCATCGTTGAGCGTGTCAAGGAACACGGACCGGACTTGGAACATGACCTTCTCCTTGATGCTCACCGCCAGATCGGTCCGGGCCGGATCGATGATGCGCTCTTCCAGCGGTTCGTAGAGGTATAGGCCTGTCTCGGTACCGATGTACCGCATGTTCGGCCCGACTTCGAAAAGGCCGGTGATCTCCAATGCCTCGCCCTTGTGTGTGATGGGAACATGACGGATCGCGTTGGAGGTGGGATCGATCAGGAAGAAGCCGCGTGATGTGGAGATACGGATCGTGCCGTCGGCGTCCTGCTGTAGTTTGTGGAAGGCCAGGTCACCGGGTTCTTCATCTGGCAGGAGTTGCGTCGTATTGAAGCGCCAAACATCTGCCGCGTGTACGGAAAGCCCATCGGCCGTACCGACCCAGAGGGTACCCTTCCGGTCCTTCAATAGGCAGCGCACACGATCGTTGATCAATGACGCGTGATCGTTACGCCTATGACGCCAGCGGGCCATCTCTCCATCACGCACATGGATCAGGGCGAGCCCGTTCAACTTTGTTCCTGCGATGAACACACTATCTCCCCAAGGGACCATGGCGGTCACCTCGTCCGCTAGCGGGATGAACTCCGGTGCGTTCGGCCGGTCCAGGTCAAGGCGCTCGATCCCTGCGCTCCAACCTCCTGCGTACAGCCGGTCACCGAGCACAAGACCGTTCGTGACCGGGCCTCGCCCCATCATTTGCGAGAATGCCAACGACATGCGCAGTTCGCCGGTGATCGCATCAGCTATGTAGGAACGCGTGCTATGGACCACCGGCATCCAGATATGTTGAGGATCCAGTAAAAGTGCCCGATGGCACCAAGTTGCACCGGTGAGACTGTCCACGCCAGCCGCGGTGCGCATATAGCGGAACCCGCGCACGGTGAAGGACTTTGCCCGCGTATTGAACCAGCATGCTCCGGTATTGCTCGTGCTGAGCACCAGGATGGAATCGTTCACCACCAGCACATGGTTCAGCTTATCACTTGGCAGCCCCCCCTTGACCGACGGATCGTGACGCAAATGTTCGAACGCTCCGCTCGAATGGTCGCGCCGGAAGAGCCCGGCACCCTGCGTGCTGATCCACAGATCGCCCGATGCGTCCTGAGCGATGCTGGTGATGTTGCTCGTACCCGGTGCGTTGGGAATGGCTGTGAACCGCTCCACACGTTGCCCATCGTACCGGTCAAGACCGTTCTCGGTGCCGATCCAGATGTAGCCGTCGCGGTCCTCGAACAAGCAGGTGATCGCGTTGTGCGACAAGCCCTCGTTCGTGGTGATGTGCTGGAAACGCAGCGCCTGTGCCAGGACCGGGAGCGGTCCCAACCACCATGCCAGCAGCATCCACCGGGCACATGAAAGCACGGGTTCAAGATAGGAGGAAGCGTACTTGTCGGAACCTCAGTAGCTCACCGATCCAGATCCATCCATCGAAGGCGCAGGCTGTTGCTCACCACGCTCACGCTGCTCAGGGCCATGGCCGCACCGGCGATCATGGGGTCCAACAAGAAGCCGTTGATGGGATACAGCACACCAGCAGCGATGGGGATGCCGAGCACATTGTAGATGAATGCCCAGAAGAGGTTCTGGCGGATGAGGTTGACCGTCTTGCGTGAGAGCGTGATGGCGCGAGGGATGGCGTTGAGGTCGGTACTGATGAGCGTCATGCGCGCCACGTCCATGGCGATGTCGCTGCCCCGGCCCATGGCGATGCTCACGTCGGCCTTGGCGAGCGCCTCGCTGTCGTTGATGCCATCGCCCACCATGGCCACCACGTGGCCCATCTGCTGCAGGCCGGTGATGAAGGCGGCCTTGTCCTTGGGCAGCACTTCACTGCGGAAGTCATCAATGCCCACTGCTTTCGACACGGCCTGCGCGGTGCGACGCGAATCACCGGTCTGCATGTAGACCTTGATGCCGACCGCTTTCAAACGCGCAATGGCTTCCACGGCAGAGGGTTTGATGCGATCCGCGATGGCGATGGCGGCACGCACTTCCTTCGCATCGGCGAACCAGATCACGGTGCGAGCGGCTTCCTGCCAGCTGCGTTCGCGGTCCTTGTACACATCACCGATGGTGATGCCGTTCTCTTCGATCAGGCGGCGACTGCCGACGAACCAGATGCTGTCTCCGATGTCGGCCTTCACGCCTTTTCCGGTGAGGCTTTCGAACTCACTGATCTCGGCGGCTCGATGTACACCCGAGGTGTGCAGGTACCGCACAACTGCTTCCGCCAACGGATGTTCTGAACGCGACTCGATGGCCAGCAGCGCGGAGGCAACAGCGGCATCCTCCAGCCCCATGGCCTCCACCACTTCGGGTTTGCCCTCGGTGATGGTGCCGGTCTTGTCGACAACAAGCGCGGTGATCTTGCGCGCGCGCTCCAGGCTCTCGGCGTCCTTGATCAGGATCCCGTTCTCCGCCCCCTTGCCCATACCCGCCATGATGGCTGTGGGCGTGGCAAGGCCCAATGCGCAGGGGCAGGCGATCACCAGTACGGTGACCAATGCCAACATTCCCTGTGTGAACGCATGTTCGCCACCGAAGATCCACCAGACGATGGCACTGAGGATGGCGATGCCCATGACGATGGGCACGAACACACCCGCGATCTTGTCCACGAGCTTCTGCACGGGAGCCTTGCTGCCCTGAGCGTCCTGCACCGTGCGGACGATCTGTGCGAGCAATGTCGCGGCCCCCACCTTCTGCGCTTTCATGCGCAAGCTGCCCTTCTGGTTGATGGTCCCCGCTAGAAGCAGTGAGCCGTGGGTCTTCGCCACGGGGATCGGCTCGCCACTGATCATGCTCTCATCCACATAGCTCTCCCCACCGATCACCGCGCCGTCCACGGCGATGCTCTCGCCGGGTCGCACTACCAGGATGTCGCCCACGTTCACATCCGCGATGGGAACTTCCTGGGTCCCGCCGTCGGTCCCCTCCCGCAGCACCGAGCTGGGGCGCAGGCCCATCAGTTTCTTGATGGCGCTGCTGGTGCCGGCCTTGGCGTGCTCCTCAAGGAATTTGCCGAGCAGGATGAAGGTGATCACCACCGCGGCCGCTTCGAAGTACACGTGCGGCATCAGCCCACGACTGGTCCAGAACGAGGGGTAGGTGGTGTTGAAGACGCTGAAGACGTAGGCCACGCCGGTGCTCAGTGCCACCAGCGTATCCATGTTGGCGGTACGGTGCTTCGCCTGCTTCCATGCGTTGATGAAGAAGGAGCGGCCGAAGACCAGCACCACCGGTGTGCTCAAAGCCCACATCACGAAGTTGGCCCACGGCTCGTGCATGACGAACATGCCGATGACCACCAGCGGGATGCTCAGCGCGATCGACGCCCACAAGCGCTTCTTCAACGAGGTCATCCGTGCGCGTTGGATCTCCTCCAGATCCGCGGTGGCCTCGTGTTCCTCACTGATGATGAGGTCGTAGCCAATGCTCTGGACCACGGCGCGCATGCGGCGTTCATCGATCACGCCCGGTACATACTCCACCTGCACGGTGTTCGTAGCCAGGTTCACAGCCACGTTCAGCACACCGGCTTGGGCCAGAAGCATGCTCTCCACGCTGCTCACGCAACTGGCACAGGTCATGCCAGTTACCGGGAAGGTGCGCTTCAGCGTGGGCACCTCATACCCGTTATCGCGATCGCCTTCACGGCATCGCGCACCGACAATGTTCGTCCCATGGATCGGACGTCAATCTTTTTGGAACGGGATGCTTCGCACACTTCCCTTCGACCCGACCCTGCACACATAGCGTCCCGGAGCGAGGCCATGCACATCGATACCTCCGCGCAGCGCGTGCGATCCCAGAACGATCCGTCCCTCCGTGTCCAATATCTCGTACGGCACCGGCCCGGTCGCGTTGAAATACAATACATCGCCTACGGGGTTCGGCCAGACCACGTATTCGTCCTCCAAGGCGGGGTACATATCCACATGTTGCGCGTTCACCAGCGTCGCCTTGCGGTAGCGCACGTGTCCAGTGCCTTGTTCACCCCATACGATATGGAAGGCACCATTGGCGAATGCGATGTCCGGTGTGCGCTGGGCGCCGGTGAGATCAACGTTCACGGTGTCCGGCGCGCTCAAGCCTGCGGGACCGCTCACGCTCCAGCTGAACAGGATCTCGACCTGGGTCCCCAAGGCCTGTTGCCAGACCACGCCGAGCGTGTCACCAATGCCGGCGATGCGGGGGAAATTCTGCTGTAGGTTCTGTGCCTGCCCGGGATGCACGTTGCGTTGGCCGCCCAGCGACAGGTCCGAAGCGAGCGCACTACCGAGATAGACCTTCGTGCCGTTGTTGGCGCCTGACATCCATGCATAGTGTATGGAGTCGCCGGCAAGGTATCCGTCCGGACCGCTGCTGGGGCAGGCGTTGAGCACCCAGCCGGTGGTGTCCACCAGGCCGCCGACGGCGAAGCTGGTACCACCGTCCGTGGACACCGCCCCCCACATGACCCGGAGGTTCGTGCCGGCGTTGCGATACAGCGCCACGGCGTGGTCATTGTCCATGACGATCTGGTTGGGGCAGCAGTCGCATACGTCGCCCGGTGCGAAAGGGGAACTCACCTGCACGGGGGGCATGAACGAACCGCCCATCATATGGCTTACCACCTGGCGCGCACCGTTCCATCCGTTGTCGAACTGCATGTACTGCACCACGGGTGCATCGGGGTCGATCAGATCGATGGATGGGAACCGGGAGACCAGTCCGTCGAACGGATCCACGCGCAGGGTATCGCCCCAGGAGAGACCCCCATCGTCCGAACGTCGCACGTACATGGGTTCGCTCTCCTCGGGGGTGGCCTTCATCACCACCCACACCGTATTGCCCACGGCCGCGATACTGCTGCCCATCCAATCGGCCACCGCCGGCACGCACCCAGCGGTGCTCACTTCCGTGGGCGCCGAGAAGCCCGCTCCATTGCCGACCGCCACGTAGTTGCGGTCCGGGCCGCTATCTCCCCACAACACCACGGGGTTGCCATCCGCGTTCACGGCGATGCGCGGGCGCAGAGCGCCCTGACCGGGGGCACCGCAATCGGCCGGAGCGCCCCACAGGATGCTCGTTGACTGGGCTGTGGAGAAAAGGCCCGAAAACCCGAAAAAGGCCAGGAGGATCAGGTGCTTCATGCCGTAGTGCTATGTGTGATCCTTTCAGGGATGGGTTCAATAGACAAGGCAACATCAGGTGCGGCCGACCGGCGTTACTTCTTCTCGAACCGCGCTGTACCCAACGATCCGGTCGTGGTGGACAATTGAAGTACGAACAGGCCCGTCTGGAGCAGCGATACATCCAACTTGCCCGTGACGAGCGGGGCGCTCAACACCTCACGCCCTTGCAGGTCCAGTATGCGGGCATGGGTCCACTCGCCGAGGTCGAAGTGCAGTACGTCCACTACCGGGTTCGGGTGGATGGTCACCGTGCTCACGTTCGCCTCGTTGATCCCCACGCTGGCCGCGAGGCCCGCTTCAATGGCCGCGAGGATCGCGGGGTTGTCACTGGCCGAATGACCTTGCTCGGCGTAAAGCACGGTATGAGCACTTCCACCACCGACCACAGCGATGGTGGGCATGCCCATGCCCCCATAGTACGTGGTCTGCTGGCTCATGCCTGCGAACACGGTATGCGTGAATCCGTTCGCGGCCTTCCAACTGTTCATTTCCGCGCACACGATGGCATTGGTGAACCCAATGCTGTACAGCTTCACACGGCTCGGGTCGCTCACATTCGGCAGCACATCGGCAGTAAGGCTTTGAGCAGCGGTAACGCAAGGCTGGCAACCCATCATCACCAGTTCAAGGATGACCACGTTACCCGCGTCCAACTCGGCGAAAAGGGTGTGGCTCGTTCCGTCGCAATCGTCGGTGGTGAAATCCAGCGCGGTGGTTTGCGCCTGCAGGCCTGTGGCCAGAGCGAACGCGGTAAGAAGGGTGTAGGTGTATCGCATGTCGTGGATCGGTTGTTGTCGGTCTCGCTTCGCACGGGACCGTGTGCGGCGCTCGGCCATGGGTTCAAGGTAGGATGGAAACAGTGCTTTGTGTGTACTGGTTACTGGCGTCACGAAGTAACAGGGTATACGGTCCGGGCCCCGGCGTAGGTAGTGTGAGCGGTCGAGCTTCGGAGGCATCCGCGATGGAGGCTTCGTGGATCACGCGCCCCATGGCGTCGATGAGCCAGGCGGACACGGTGCCCTTCGCTTCTGGCCAGCGCACGGTGCAGGTGCCTGATGTGATCGGGTTCGGCCAGACCTGCAGCGGATCGGTCAATTCCTGTTCCGCGATAGCGTTCGGGTCCACCACAACGAACTGTCCCATCATGCCCTCATCCTCATGCATCAGCAGATGACAGTGGTACATGTACGGCATGTCCGGGTCGGCGAAATCGTCGAAGCGGGTGAGCACCCGTGCGCTCCCCATCGGTGGCACATAGACCACATCCTTCCATCCGCTCTCCCACGCTTCTGGGGGTGACCCGTTGCGGTCAAGTATGTTGAACTGGATGTCGTGGATATGAATGGGATGGCCCACCATGGTGTTGTTCACGAATTCCCAGATCTCAGTGGCGCCCAGTTCCACCACCTCGTTGATGACATCCATGTCCATCAACGTCCCGTTGATCTCGAAAGGCCCTTCGATCATTTCCATCGGTCCCATCGACTGCGGCTCCAGGGTGAAGGTCCGGGTCAGATCCGCATCGGCCTCGGCGATGGGGTTCGTGGGTACCAATGTAGTGGGCAAGGCGGTGGTCCCCGTGCCCGTGGGCGCCCCTACGGTGAAGGAGACCAGCGCATAGTCCGACCCGTTCAGCGCGTTCTGGTCATAGCCGTCCAGGGTGGCCATCCCGTTGCCCACTTCCGCGGCACCAATGATCCCATTGGGCAGTTCGGAAGCATAGCTCATCAACTGGAAATTCTCACCGGCCATTCCTGTGAGGTGGAGCAGCAGCTCCGCCCGCTCA
>JAGNSU010000112.1 GCA_017987895.1 Flavobacteriales bacterium
CTGATCTTCCATACCAGGGTGATGGCGGTGGTGAGAAGGAGCGCGAGCAGCACACCGGAGAAGAGCGCATACGTCGCCGGATGGTGCATGGTGCGATGCAGCAGATAGAGGCACATGCCGGTGTAGAAGAGCGTCATGAGCAACGGGATGATGCGCTCCTGCCGTTCGGGCATCGCCAAGGTGCTGATGGCCCCGCTCTTCAGCAAAAGCAATGCGCTTGTGATCGGGAACAGCACGGTGAGCACGAGCACCATGCCGTAGGTGACCAGCCGCAATGGCAGCGGGAGAAAGAAGCTGAGGTGGGGGTCCAGCCAGAACGCCATGACCAGCGTGAGCAGCGGCATGAACACCGGATGCAACAACACGGAAAGGAGGTGGGCAGCGGTCCGCACGGATCCCCGATCAGAGTTCCTTGCGCAGTCGCGCCACCGAGACGTTGAGCTGCTCGCGGTACTTGGCTACGGTGCGCCTTGCGATGTTGTAACCCTTCTCCTTCAATAGCGCGGTGAGCTCATCATCGGTGAGGGGTTTGTGCTTGTCCTCGGCCTCGATGGCATCGTGCAGGATCTTCTTCACCTCACGAGTGCTCACTTCCTCACCGCTGTCGGTGCTCAGGCTCTCGCTGAAGAAGAACTTCAATAGATAGGTGCCATAGTTGGTCTGCACGTATTTGCTGTTGGCCACGCGGCTCACGGTGCTGATGTCCAGATGGATCTTCTCGGCGATGTCCTTCAGGATCATCGGCTTCAACTTGGTCTCGTCGCCGGTGAGGAAGAAATCACGCTGGTGCTCCATGATGGCCTCCATCGTGGTGAGCAGGGTGTTCTGTCGCTGCTTGATGGCATCGATGAACCACTTGGCCGCGTCGAGTTTCTGCTTGATGAACTGCAAGGCCTCGCGCTGTTCCTTGTCCTTCTTGTTGCGCTGGTACTCCAGGATCATATCACGGTACTGCTTGCTCACGCGCAGTTCCGGTGCATTGCGCCCGTTGAGGGTGAGCTCCAGTTGTCCGTCGATAGCGAGCACCTGGAAATCGGGCACGATCTCTTGCGTCGGCTTGGCGCTGTCGCGGGCGGTGTTGCCCGGCTTCGGGTTCAGGTGTACGATCACTTCCACCGCCGCCTTCAGGTCCTCCTCGGTGATCTCCATCCGCTCCACGATGCGGTCGTAGTGCTTCTTGCTGAAGGCGTCGAAATACTTGTCGATCACTTCCCTGGCGGTGAGCACTTCCACTTCGCGTGGTAGTCGCTCCAGTTGCAGCAACAGGCATTCGCGCAGGTCGCGCGCGCCGATGCCGGCCGGATCCAATCCATGCACTTCACGAAGCACCTTTTCCAGGTCCTCCTTCGTGCAAGCCACGTTCTGCGTGAAGGCGAGGTCGTTCACGATGGCCTCCAGGTCGCGGCGCAGGTAGCCGTCCTCGTCCAAATTGCCGATGAGGTGCTGGCCCAGCAGTTCGGTGCGTTCGTCGATATCGCGCAGCGCGAGTTGTTGCATCAGCGCTTCCTGGAAACTGGTACCACCGGCCAACGGTACTTCGCGGTCCTCATCGTCCGCGCTGCGGTTGTTCACCTGCAGTTTGTAGTCGGGGATGTCATCGTCCGGGAAGTAGTCGCTCAGGTCGATCTCGTCGCGATCGGCGTCCGGCGTCTCGGGTTCGCTATCGTTGGCGCTTTCGGCGATCGCTTGATCCTCGGTGGGCGCTTCCTCATCGGCGCCTTCGTCCCCTTCCTCCAGGGCGGGGTTCTCCTCGATCTCCTGCTTGATGCGCTGCTCGAGTTCGGCCGTGGGCACCTGCAGCAGCTTCATTAGCTGGATCTGCTGGGGGCTCAGCTTCTGCTGCAGCTTCTGGAAAAGTCCTTGTCTCAACATGTCGGGGCAAAAGTACGGCCGTGCCCGCGGAGGATGGGAAGGCGGAGCGGAACCGCCGCATCCACTCCTCCAGGTGGTCGATCCCTCGATGGACGGCAGCATGGAGGGACGGGAGTGGCTTTCTGTTCACCTGTCCGAAAGCGAATACCATCCGCAGATGGCGCAGAGGCGCTCGCTACCGCTCGCGGATACTGGCACGCGATCAGTCGCCAAGCGCGGAGTCCTGTGCGTTATTCCACCACGAAAAGGCGATGCCGCTTTTGCTCGCCCGCGGAGAGCGTGAGGAGGTAGCTTCCCGCTGCGAGGCCTTCGGTGGAAAGCGACACGATCCGATCTTGCGGCAGTGCGCTGATGGAACGTGTGCGCATTGTGCGGCCATCCATGCTGGTGATGCGCAGGCCCGTGGCGTTCAGGTCAGCGGGCACTTTTACTTCGATCCTCCCGGTGGCCGAAGGAACGGGCCAAACCATGAGCTCATTGGTGGAAGAAGGTGATGGGGGCGCGCCCGTGCCGAACTCGTAGTTGATGCGCGCCAGCCGGTTGCGGCCGATGCCATCGTAGGTGCTGTAGTTGCCGCCCGCGAGAATGCGGTCGTCCGCTTGCACAGCGAGGCTGATCACCACCGATGGCAGATCGCCACCGGGCGTGTAGAAGCCAGCACCGGGGTCGAAGGCGTTGGAGAGAGCACCGTCCGCTGTGAGCACGGCGATGTCGTTGCGTGGTGCGCCCAATACTTCGGCGAAGTTGCCGGCGACCGCGATCTCGCCCGAGCTCAGAAGCGCCAGATCAAAGATGTAGTGGGTGCTTCCGTCAGTAAGGACTGTGGCGTTGCTGAAGGTGGGGTCCAGCGCACCGGTGGTGGTGAGGCAGGCGACCTTGTCCGCCAGCGATCCGCCATAGCCCACCAGGATGCGGCCATCGGGCCGCACGATCGCCACACGCACTTCGGTGTTCACTGCGGAAGTGAACGATGCGTCCAAACTGCCATCGGTGTTCAAGCGCGCCAAGCGGAAGGCGCTCGCACCGTTGAAGCTGGTGAACGTGCCACCCGCGATCACCTTGCCATCGGCCTGAAGGTCCAGCGTATAGACGCGTCCATTGAAACCGGTGCCCGTATCGAACGTGGGGTCGATGGCGCCGTCCGGCATGATCCGCACGATGCTACCGCACGGGACCCCGTCATACTCCGTGATATCACCCGCGACAATGCACCGGCCATCGGGTTGTAGCGCCAGATCGATGGCGACATCCTCGAACCCTCCGCCTGTGTCGAAGGTGGGATCCACACTGCCGTCGGTGTTCATGCGCAGCAATGTGGCCACGCTACCGAAGCCGCTGGTCTGCCCGAGCACCAGCACCTTGTCGTCCGGTTGCACCGCGATCCGTAGACCGTTCCCCAGCGCCGTGAGCGTATCGGGGGTGAAGCCCGGATCCAAGGTGCCATCCTGGAACAGCCGCGCCACCCGCGGACGGGGTGCGTCGTTCACCGCGCTGAACCCACCTACGATCATGACCCTTCCGTCCGCCCGAACGGCGATATCGTTCACGAAGTCTTCCACGCCATGCTGCCGGTGGAACACGGGATCGAGCGTGCCATCGTCCAGAACGCGAGCGAGGTGGTTGCGCGCCACGTCGGCATAGGCGCCAAAGCCGCCGATGACGATGACGCTGCCGTCGGGCTTCAATGCCAGGTCGAAGACCGTGGTGGGCGAGATCGGGGCGAACCCGCCGCTTGTTTGGAAAGAGGGGTCAAGGCTGCCATCCGCGAGGAGTTGCACAAGCCCCGCGGAGAAGGTGCCATTGAACGTGTTGAACATTCCGCCGCACACGATCCGGCCACCCGGCCGCAAAGCGATACGCCTCACCCCCTGATCCCCGCCGGTGCCACAATTGAAGCTCGGATCCAAGCTGCCATCGGTCTCCAAGCGCACCATCGTGCGAAGCGCCTGCCCATCGAACATGGTGAAGTTGCCCGCGACCAGGATCTTCCCGTCGGGTTGCACCAGCAGGTCGTCCACACCACCCGATGCGGGACCGGAGCCCGTGGAGAATGTGCCGTCCACCACGCCGTTCGGGTTCAGCCGGACCAGATCGACAAAGGGGAAGAACGACGAACCGGCGAGCAGGATCTTCCCATCCGGCTGTAGTTCTATCTCGGTGGCATATTCCGCGTTAAGGCCAGCAGTGAAGGTGGGGTCCACGCTGCCATCCGCGTTCAGTCGCACAAGGCCGGGCACGAAACTCCCATCGAATTGAGAGAAGGCACCGGATACGAGCACCTTCCCATCCGGCTGCAGCACGAGACGACTTACTCCCCCGTTCGGTCCACTGCCGGGGTCGAAGCTTGGGTCTTGCTGCCCGTTCGGCATAAGCCGCGTGAGGTAGTTGTTCACCAGGCCGCCTACCAGGATCTTCCCATCCGGTTGCAGGGCTATGGTGGCTACCTCGCCTACGTTCAGTGGTAGCGGGTTGTAGCTCGGGTCCACGGTGCCGTCGGGGAGTAGACGGATCAAGCCCTCATTCGGCGCGGTGTTGAAGCGCGTGAAGTTGCCCCCCACGAGTATCCGGTCATCCGGTTGCACCACCACCACCTGGGGTGTGCCACTGAAGCCATCGCCGATGCCGAAGCCCAAGTCGCTGGTATTGAAGCTTTGGTCCAAGGTGCCGGATTGGGCGAAGAGCCCGGCTAGTGAGCAGAGAGCGGAGGTGGTGATGAAGGCGCGGAGCGGGTAGGGAAGCTGCATTGGGGACGATCGCTGGTTGCCCAACGAAGACGGATATCGGGGAAAGAGTTGCTCCATTGTGCGGGCCGCACGTCCCGCGCCTTGCGGCTTAGGCTCTTTTCCTACGTGGGCTATGCGTTGGTACAGCACTTGCCCGCCTAAGGACATGTCCGCACGGTACAGATCGCATAAACCGGAAGGCAAGCTCGAATGGGACCACGAGGCTCTGCTCTTGATCATCCTCTTCTTCCTTGTCACCCTGTTCGGGCCGATGGTGAACTGATCGGTCGCTCGTGATCAGGGGATCCGCATCAGCGCACGATCTTCTTCACGAATCGCCTGCCTGCGCGATGTTCACGCCCTTGGTGAGCGGGGAACGAATGCATCCGCGGATGACGCAGATGGGTCCGCCTACCGGCGGACGTCGCGGAGGCTGGCGATCGTGGATCAGCGCACGATCTTCTTCACCGTATCGCCCGCCCGTACAATGTTCACGCCATCGGTCAACGGCGCGAACGCGGATCCCGCGGCCGCGCTTTTGTAGAAGGTGACACGTCCGAGCGCGTCACAGATCGATACTTCCAAAGGCTTCTGCGTGGTGATGCGTACCCCATCGTTCACGGTATGGATCGTGACCTCCTCCTGATGCAGCTCCGCCACCGCAGTGGAGTTGGTGGCACAGGCCGATGCCACTACGCGCAACCCTTTGAAAAGGAAGCCTTGATCCCCGCCATGCGCGCGCACATGGATGTTCGCCCAGCCCATGCCGGCGCCCCACATGGGCACGCAGCCCAGATCGGTGATGGTATAGGTCTGTAGCTGGTTGTCCAATGCGCCTTGCATCAAGGAGATGGTCTGCGAAGGGTCCGTGCCGTTGTATTGAATGGCGATGTCCATGGAATCGGGACCGCCGTTCGCTTTCGCCGCGATCACCTCCAGGGTATCGATCCGCAGTTCCTCCCAAAAGACCACCTGGCCATAGACGTAGGAGCCCGGGTCGGCCTCCAGCGGCCAACCGCTGATGAGCACCACGTTGTTCCCCAGCGTATCGAACGGATGCGGACAGAGCACCAGGTCAGCGCTCCACGCAATGGTGGCGCCGTCCATTATGTTCGGTTCGCTATTGATCGCCGTGCCGCACGAGCTGCAGCCCCCGCAACCGGGCGCGGGGTTGATCCACTCCGAACAAGGGATCATGTTCAAGGGGTGGAAGTTCCAGATGGAACTCTGTGCGTGTGTGGCCAGCGCCCTGAGCGCGAGCAGGGTTACGAAGAGGGTGGTTCTCATAGGGCATGCCCGTGTACACCATAGGCATGGGCCCTTTCAACGGGGTTGGGACGCGATGGTTCGCGCTCACGGGGTCAGCTCCCCTCCTGCTGCGCCTCTGCGAAGCCTTGCTCCCTTCGCCGAAGTGGCTGCGGAGGCCGCGGTCGGCGAAGCGCGGTCCGGAGGGGTCGCTGCTCAGGAGGTCTGTTGACGATGTGAAGACCCCTTCTGTTCGGCATTTAGCAGCAGCGGACTTACGCAGGCCGAGCAGCGGCCGAGGAAGCGCTCCGCCGAACATCTAAGGAGGGGTTGGGGTGGTTTCGATCCGGCTTTCAAAAAACGCAGGCTTGGAAACCACCCCCAGCCCCTCCTTATGCACTCGCAGCGAGTGATCGCTGCTGAGGAGGGGAGTTGATGCTTACCTGACCACCCGTACAGCCGAACGCGTATCGCCCCACGCACCCACGAGCGTGAACACACCGTGCGGCAGTCCTTCCAGGGAAAGCGCCATGCGCACATCGTTCGCGGTCCATTCGCGCACCTGGCGCCCGGCCGCATCGATCAGCTCAAGCTGGGCGTTCATCGCTTCGGGAGCGAGCGTCACCATAAGGTGATCGCCATGGACGTACGCCCCCATACCGGCACCCTCGCTCCGTTCGGCTATGCCGGTCATGGCGAAGCGTGGCGTGAAACGGTAGACCGTGTTCGGAGGAGGCACGTTGTGCAGCGCATCGAGATCGAAGTTGGGAACCGAGTCCAGCACGATATCGAAGGAGTTGTGCTCCACCCAGAGCTTCTCGTAGCAGGAGGAGAAATCCACAGGCATGTAGGCGATGCCGCAGTACGGCCCGGTCAGATCGGTGTACCCCACCGCCGATCCGGAGTTCGGCCCGTAGCGCACCTCCACCACGCCGCTCGCCTGGTCGATGGCGATCTGCCAGTTCAGGTAGTTGCTCACGGTATCCCCCTCTATGCGCCAGTTCTTCCATTGCACCACCAGTTCCTTGTTGCCCGGCGTGCCGGTGATGGAATAGGTGACACTGCTGCTCGCATCGACGGCCTCCAAAGGCTGGTTCACCGCATCAATGGCCACGATGTCATCGCCGATCTCCAGAATGATGTAGCCGGTGTCGAAGGGATAGAGCGGATCCAGCGAGCTGAAGGTCGTGGGCACGCCGTAGAACCAGAACACCTCCCCGTACAGCTCTGTGATCAACTGGGCGCCATCCGCGTCCGGCACGAAGGGGGTGGGGGTGGTGATCTCCGTGTAAGGCGCCGTGGCCGCCTCGAAGGAGTAGGAGTTCTGCGCCGATGCCACACCGGGCAGCAGAGCGAGCAAAGCGATGATCGCGCGGTGGCGCGCCGTGTAGTGGTGTTCCATGGCAGGTTGTTTTTATACCTGCGCCAAGTTGTTCTTGCACGGCAAGCGCCCGTCCCGCATTGTGATGGACCGCGAAGGCGAGGACGGGGTGAACGAGGAGCGGTCGTTCGTGGGCAGTTGGCGGTCGCGATCGCGTTCGCGAGGATCCCCGACGTGTCGGGGTCCGAAGCGATCTCTAACTCGTGTTTGGGTTGGTGCGGGGACGACCTGAGATCACCACCACATCAAAGGCGGGCAGAGGGAGCGGAGTTATTCACGTTTTACCGGCGCGTGAAGGTCTCGCTCTGAGGAGGTAACATCAAGGGCGAAGGGTTATCATCTTTTATTGTTAATAGATGCAAACCATCCATAACCACTGGCTTTTCTCCCCCAAGCAGGCTCGAGTTCGGTACCTACTGTTTCGCCTTCGCCTTCATCGCAGCGATGGTAGCGTCCAGGTTCTCGCGGCGCATGTTGACCCATTGCCCCCCGCTGGCGCGGATGCTACGCGTGCGTGAGGCAGCGGAGCGCCACGCCGTCCACCCGTGCCCATCCATTGGTGCAGAGCTGGCTTATTGGCCCATAGCCAGTGGGCCAAGAACCAATGGCCTCCGGCCACGCCAAGCCAGATGCGCCTGGGCCCAAACCAAAGCCAAGGGCCCTGGGCCAAGAACCGAAGACCCGGCGGATCGGCCATTGCCGGATACGCGTTCAGCGCTCGCGCCAATTGTGGGGCAAGGTTCGCTACACCTGTTCCCTGCGAGGGCCGCGGGCCGGCCGATCAAGCGCACGCGTCCTGTTTGCGCCGCAGCAATTCGCTCTCCGCGGGCGATCGCGTGAGCGTGGCGGCCAGCGCGTACGCTGCGCGCGCCTCGTCCGCCCGTCCCATAGCGCGCAGCAGATCGCCGCGCGCGGCGTGGTACAGGTGCGATCCTTCCATGCCCTTTACCGCCTCCAGCGCCCGGGATCCCGCAGTGGCACCATCCGCTTGCGCTACAGCGATGGCACGGTTCAACTGGACAACAGCGGACGGGTTCAAGCGCAGGAGTTGATCATAGAGGCTGATGATCGACCGCCAGTTGGTAGTGGCGAAAGTGGCGGCGTGCGCATGCACGGCCGCGATGGCGGCCTCCACGTGGTAGATGGACACGGCCCCGCCGGCCACGGCGCGATCGAGATGATGATCGGCGAGCGCGATCAGTTCGCCGTCCCACTTGGCGCGGTCCTGCTCATGCAACAGCACGATGGCGCCAAGGGCATCGATGCGTGTAGCGCTGCGTGCTGCGTGGAAGAGCATAAGCGCCAGCAACGCGTGTACTTCGCTTCTATCGGTGGCGGCATTGCGCGTGAGCAGGTCGCACAAGCGCAATGCCTCTTCGATCAGGTCCTCGCGGATCAGGTCGTGGTGGCTGGTGCTGTTGTAGCCCTCGTTGAAGAGCAAGTAGATGGTGGCCAGCACATGTGCGAGGCGCGGTGCCAGTTCGCTCTCCGGCGGGAACTCGATGCGGCCCAACGCGCGGAACGCCTCGCGCGCCCGGTACAATCGTTTGTTGATCGTCTCCTCGTTGGTGACGAACGCCCGCGCGATCTCCGGCACGCCGAAACCGCAGAGCGTCTTCAGGGCCAGGGCGACCTGTTGTTCGCGGGGCAGGTTCGGATGGCAGCAGGCGAACATCATACGCAGCTGGTCGTCCGCTATCGAGGGCGCGTCCATCAACTCGTTCACGGTGCTGCTCAGCGTCCACTCGCTGCGCAGCAACGCGGCGTTCTCCTTCAGCAATTCCAACCCGCGCGCCTCGCGGCGCAGGCGATCGATCGCCAGGTTCTTGGCCACCCGGTGCAACCAAGCGGCGGGCACATCGGGCACACCGTGGTACGGCCACTCGTGCATGGCCTTCAACAGTGTTTCCTGCACGATATCCTCGGCCAGATCCACGTGCTTTGCGCCGAACAGGCGTGTTAACGCCGCGACCATCCTCCCCGCCTCGCGGCGGAAAAGATGGTCGGTCAACGTGCCTATTTCCTCGGGTGTGCTCACATCTCCATGACAACGCGCACCTCCAAGCTGCCGTCGTTCTCGAATATGGGGCAACCCTTGCCAAGGTCCGCCGCTTCGTTGATGTCCTTCGCATCCACGATCAGGTAACCGCCCACGATCTCCTTGCCTTCGGCGAAGGGGCCATCGGTCATCTTCATGGAACGCCCGCTCATCACCTTGCCTGCGCCATAGCTCAGGGGTTCGCCGCCATGCAACTTGCCCTTGGCAGCGATATCGTCCATCCACACCTTCCACTTCATCATGTTGGCTTGCTGGTCGGTGGGGGAAGCTTGTTGCATATCCGAGCCTCCGCGAAAAAGGAACATGTACTTGCTCATCGTGTTGTTGGTTGTTGGTTGAAGGGGTTGTTCGCTCTATTGACGAACGCGCCGGACGGATCTGGACAATGGATGCGCAATATTCCGCAACGGCGCGGCAACAGCTGAGCGGATCGCAGGCCATCACCCTTGTTCTCATGCCCTGCCCACGCGCGGCCGTCCCATGATGGTGCCCGGCACGGATGCCCCCCGTTGGCGCGGAGCACGTGAGCGCGAGCGGGAATGTCGATCGGTGGCCGCTCGTTATCTCCACATCCACAAACAGGTTCTAAGCGCTGTCCATCCCAACCACCGACCTTCGCCACATGCGATCACCCTGCGCCTGGTCCCCTGTATACTTCCGGCTATGCACCTTGTTATCGGCCTGGTGGTTCTTTGCGGCCATGGCCGTAGCGCAGGTGCTGCCGGCGTACGCCGTTTTCGATGGCCAGGGGAAGAAGCTCTCGCACGAACGACTGCTGCGCACTGTGGCGGCGGGCGACATCGTGCTTTTCGGCGAAGCGCACGACAACGCGATCGCGCACTGGCTGCAGTTGGTGGTGGCACGCGACCTGGCGGCGCGCGGCCCCCTGGTGATGGGTGCGGAGATGATCGAGGCGGACGACCAGGCCACCCTGGACCATTACCTGCATGGGGAGATCGATCAAGCGGCCTTCGACACACTGGCGCGGCTATGGAAGAACC
>JAGNSU010000237.1 GCA_017987895.1 Flavobacteriales bacterium
GTGATGGTGGCCAACAACAACGATCGCCCGCAGGCTTTCCGCTTGGGGCGGGGCCTCAGCGCACTTTCCGCAAGGTGAACGCGAAGGAGGTGCCGGCACCCTCCTTGCTTTTCACCGTGATCGTCTGCCCATGCGCATCGATGATGTGCTTGACGATGGCAAGACCCAGACCGCTCCCACCTTCGTTCCGCGCGCGGCTCTTGCCCACGCGATAGAAACGTTCGAACAAGCGGGGCAAATGCTCCTGGCTGATACCGATCCCGTCGTCGCTCACCTCCACCACCACACGATCGTCCAGGTCGTCGACGGCTACCGTGCAATGGCCGCCTTGGTGCCCATAGTTGATGGCGTTCACGAACAGGTTGACGAAGACCTGGATCAACCGGTCGCGATCCACCTGCACCGCCACGTTGTCCGGAACCTGGTTGCGCATGGCGATGCCCTTCTCCGCGGCTTGTATGTCGACGCTCTCGATGGCTTCGTTCACCACTTCGTGCAATGCGTTCCGGCGCAACGAAAGCTCCATCACGCCGCTCTCCAATTTGGTGATCAGGTCCAGGTCCTCTACGATCTTGATCAAACGGTCCACCCCGTGCGAAGCGCGTTTTAGAAAATCCCGGTTCACCTTTTCATCCTCCAGCCCACCCTCCAAAAGCGTGAGGATGTAGCCCTGGATGTTGAAGATCGGCGTCTTCAGTTCATGGGCGAGGTTGCCGATGAACTCCCGTCGGAAGTTCTCCCGCTCCTTCAATTCCAGGATCTCGCTGCGACGGGCGCTGGCCCAGTCCTCCACCTCGGTGTTCACGCTGCCGAGCACATCGGTATCCAGATCCACCACCTCCTGTGCACCACCGCTCGCACGCAGCCCTTGTACGGTCTTGTAGATGGTGCGGAGCCGGTCCTGGATGAAGCGCTTCACACCATACGAGGCCAGGGCATAAGTGGCAAGAAAGGCTGCCAGCGCCACCGCCATGACCGGAAGAACACCGGGCAGGACCGGCCACTGTTCCACCAGGAACGCGGTGAGCCCCACCGCGAACGCCACGGCCGCCGCGATGAGCAGAACGACCTGGCGGGGGGTGATGTGCTTCATGGTGCGGCTGGCGATCGCGGCCAAATATATCCGGAGCCTTCGCCTACCATGGGCTGGAACGCAGACGGGGTCCGGGATTTAATGTGGGGTTAACATCGCGCCGGATGGGGCCCGGGTACTTTTAGCCGCCCTTCGCGGTCTCCGCTCCCATGTCCTTCGGTATCCTGGCCTTCTTGAAACTGGTGGGCTCGCTCGGTCTCTTCATCTATGGCATGAAGGTGATGAGCGAGGGCCTTCAGAAGGTGGCCGGCAACGGCATGCGACGGGCCCTCAACGCCATGACGCGCGCGCGTTGGAAAGGCGTCCTCACAGGGCTCGGGATCACGGCGGTGATCCAGTACTCCTCGGCCACCACAGTGATGGTGGTGAGCTTCGTGAACGCCGGTCTGCTCAACCTGCGCCAGGCGATCAGCGTGATCATGGGCGCGAACATCGGCACCACGCTGAAGGCCTTGTTGATCAGCGTGTTGGGCTTCGCCAATGTGCCGCTCGCCGAACTCTGCATCCCCATCATCGGCCTTGCCTTCCCGCTGATGTTCGTGCGTAACGACCGGTTGAAGGCGCTGGCGCAATTCCTCATCGGCTTCGCACTGCTTTTCCTGGGGTTGGACTTCCTGCGGGGCAATATCCCCGCGTTCTCGCCCGATGCGCTCTCGTTCCTGCGCGACCTGGGTGGGCATGGTGTGGCGAGCGTGCTGCTGTTCGTGTTGGTCGGCTTCCTGTTGGCCGTGGCCATCCAAAGCTCCAGCGCGGCATTGGCGCTCACCATGGCCCTGTGCGAAACCGGCGTGATCGGCTATCCGATGGCCGCGGCCATTGTGCTCGGAGAGAACATCGGCACCACCATCACCGCCAACTTCGCGGCGCTGGTCGGGAACGTGTACGCGAAGCGTGCCGCACGGGCCCATTTCGCCATCAAGGTGATCGGCGTGGTGTGGGCGCTGCTGCTGTTCTCCCCGTTCCTCGCATCCATCGCCGCGATGATCGAGCGCTTCACGGGTACCTCGCCATATACCGAACCCTCTGCGGTGAAGTATGCCCTGGCCACTTTCCACGTCTCGTTCAACGTGCTGAACATGTTCCTGCTCATCGGCTTGGTGAGCTACCTCGAACGCCTGGTCACCTGGATGGTGCCCACCCGCGATCGCGCCGATGAAGAATACCGGTTGGAATACATCGATACCGACATTCCGCTGCCCCCGGAGATCTCCTTGCTCGAAGCGCGGCGTGAGATCATCAAGTTCGCCAAGCTCTGCGGGCGGATGCTGGAGCTTACCCGCGATCTGCTCACGGTGACCGATGGTGCCGCACGCGAGAAACTGATGGCGCGTATCGCGCGCTACGAGGAGATCACCGATCGCATCGAAGTGGAAGTGGGCAAATACTTGGGGAAGACCAGCACTGAAGTGCGCAACGAGGAGATCTCCGCCCGGATCCAAGGCATGCTTGCCATCGTGGGCGACCTGGAGCGCGTGGGCGACATCTTCTTCCAGATGAGCAAAGCCATGGAGCGCAAACTCGACGAGCGCCTCTGGTTCACCCCCGAGCAACGCGAGAACCTGCAGCAGATGATGGGCCTGCTGGAGCGGGCGTTCGGCGTGATGTACCGCAACCTGGAGGTGGAGCGCGAACAGGTCTCCCTGGACGAGGCCGTGATGGTGGAGGAACAGATCAATCAACTGCGCGATCAA